>NZ_JACJSP010000013.1 GCF_014698235.1 Limnothrix sp. FACHB-406
CAGGAGCGCTTTTTGATCAGGGTTTAGGAAGATTCGGATCTTCCTGGATCGCCTTGCGGTAGCTTCTGAGTCCGGGCATTCGACGAGAGAAGAGGTGAAGGATGGCGAGAAGATCGGCTGTGAGTTCTGATTCTGGGCAGTGAACAGATTGGTCGAGAACCACGAGTTCGCCACCGTTTTGTTGAACCATGAACTCGAACAGCTCGAATCCGAATCGGCAGAGTCGGTCTCGACAGGCAACCACAACTTGGAGCTGATCGCCGCGCATGAGTCTGACCAGTAGGGATTGCAATCCTTTCCGCTTGAAGTTGAGACCTGATCCGATGTCTTGGATGATTTCGGCATCGGGGTAGCGATCGCGCATGAACTGGACTTGTCTTGCGAGATCGTCCCGCTGCTTGGCAGAACTGACGCGGCAGTAGCAAACAACGATAGATCGAGTTGCTTTGCGTCCATATGACTCGACGTTATAAAGCCGCTGTCCCGCTTCATTGCGGATGGTTTCGATCTTCCCTTCATCTGCGTACTTCCTTAGCGTGTTTGGATGCAATCCCAGAAATTCGACCGCTTTTCTGAGAGGAATGTATGCCATATCTAAATATTGGCATACGTTAGCGAATGTTAGTAAATTAATTACTGTTGATCAACCCCACTGCCCAACCCCCAAACCGCCGCCATCCGCCCTATGGAGATCTCTGTTACCTTTTTGCCCGATCAAGTTACCGTCTCAGCCCAACCGGGCGAGATGCTGTTAACCGTGGCCGATCGCGCCGGGGTTGCCATTCCCACGGGTTGCCTGATGGGGTCTTGCCATGCCTGCGAAGTGGATTGGGCAGCGCAACCATTACCCAGCCCCGATCGCCCCGATCCGTCAGCGGCCCCCGACAGTGCCGAAGACCCCCAAACCGTTTGTGCTTGCATCAGTGCCGTACCCACCGGAATCTCAGCACTGACGGTCAATTTGGGCATTGATCCCACGTGGTAAGGTTGGGCAGTTGATCTGCTCGGAGTAATGCTCGGTGACCACGGAACACTTCCCTCAGACAGCGATTGAGGGTTTTGCTCTCCCCTTGGGGGCGGTGTCCCCGACCCCTGATCCGCTGCCCCTGGACAGCCCCATTCTGGACAACCCGATCGCGGAAGCCGATGTTTTGGTGGTGGGTGGCGGCACTGGGGGAACGGCGGCGGCCATCCAAGCGGCCCGCTGTGGGGTGCGGGTGCTGTTGGCCACGGAGTTTTCCTGGTTGGGCGGAATGTTGACGGCAGCGGGGGTCTGTGCGCCGGATGGCAATGAATTGACGGCCTTGCAAACGGGTCTCTGGGGGGCATTTTTGCAGGAGTTGGCCCAGCGTCAACCCCAGGGGCTGGATTGGGGTTGGGTCAGCTTTTTCACCTATGAACCGGCGATCGGGGCGCAGATTTTTGCTGATTGGGTGGCGGCCCTGCCCAATTTGCGTTGGGTTTCCGGAGTGCGGCCGGTGTCGGTGCAGCGATCGGGCGATCGAGTCACTGGGGTTACCTTTGACTCGGGGTTACAGGTGACCGCCCAGATCACGATCGACGGCACGGAATTGGGAGATCTGCTGGCCCTGGGAGAGGTTCCCTATCGCTGGGGTTGGGAGTGGCAAGACCAATGGCAAGAACCCACGGCCCCGGCGGGGCCCACGGCCTTGACCGAACGATTTCCGGTGCAGGCTCCCACTTGGGTTTTTTATCTTCAGGATTTTGGCCCCGAAGCGATCGCCCCGGAAATTCCCTGCCCCGCTGACTATGACCCCACCCGCTACCAAGCGGCCTTTGCGGGCTATGCCAGTGCCCAGCGCGTGTTGGACTATGGGCAGATTGCGGGCGATCGGTTCATGATCAACTGGCCCCAGGCCGGCAATGACTATGGGGATGACCTCGATCGCCTGGTGGGGACAGCGGCTGATCGAGCAGCGGCCCTACAGGCTGCCTACGATCGTAGTTTGGGATTTGCCCATTGGTTACAACAAACCCTCGGACGGCGCTATGGCTTGGCCGATCATCTCTTTCCCGACACCGGAGCCTTTGCCCTATATCCCTACTTTCGGGAAAGCCGCCGCCTTCAGGGATTGGCAACGGTGACGGAAAACCAGATCTTGCCAGTGGTCGGAGGCTGGGGAGCGGCCCTGCCCCGAGATCCCCACAGTGGAGCCAGCAGCGCGATCGCCTATGGCAACTATCCCAATGATCACCACTACCCCGGGGAGGTCTTTCCCCTAGCGCCCAAATCACTTCGATGGGGTGGTCGTTGGACGGGGACGGCCTTTGCGCTGCCCTATGGCTGCCTGGTGCCGCAACGGGTCGATGGGCTGTTGGTTTGCGACAAAAATATTTCCGTGTCCCACATGGCCAACGGAGCCACGCGCCTCCAACCGGTGGTGTTGGGGCTGGGTCAAGCGGCGGGGGCGGCGGCGGCCCTTTGCGTTCAGCAGCATTGCCAACCCCGATCGCTGCCGGTGGCCGCTGTGCAAACGGCCTTGCTCCATGACCCACAGGCTCCGGCGGCGGTGATTCCCTGTTTTGGCCTCACGCCCGATCGCGATGATTGGCGATCGCAGCAGCAGCACTGGATTGCCCATCCCCAAGCCTACGAGCAACTGCTCACCCAGGAGCATCCCCTGAATCTGATTCCACCGCCGGAACCTTCAGCCACCTTGGGGTTCACCGGTCAGTTTCAGCGGCGCGGCCCCCAGGACTATGCCCTAGAAACGGCCTTGACCCCGGAGCCAATTTCTCTGGTGGCGCTCCATCCTTGGGTGAATTACCACCTTGGCCAACTGGAATCCGGTAGCTCGATCGTTCTGCGAGGGCGCTATAACCCCTCTGGCCCTTGGATCATTGTGGAGGATCTGCCGGATTAGGGCCGGGAGCAATGGCGGGACTTTGCGATCTGCGATCGTTGGGTCGTCGATCGGCGGATACCAGCCACCGAACCCAGTTCATACCCTCAAGATTTTTCGGGCCTCAAGGTTTTGCGGGGTTTGGCCCTGGCTCCAGGGGATGGCTTTCCCAGGGGCCGCCACCGCTGGGTTTTCCCGATCGCAGCAGTTCCCCCAAGGTCACCAGGCGATAGCCCCGAGCCTGGAGGGTTGGAATAATTTCACCCAGCGCCGCCACGGTGCGATCGCGGGGCTGACGGGTCTTGAAGCTACCGTCATGGAACAGCACAATGGAGCCAGGCCGCACCCGCTGCAACACGCCTTGCACCAAATCCGCCACTGAATTGGCCGGGTCATAGTCACCGGAATCCACTTCCCACATGGCCAAGGTGCGCCCTGATCGCCATAGCCAGTAGGGCAAACCAAACCACCGCTTACCCAAGGGCGGCCGCAGGGCGATCGGCCCCTCAGCCCCCGCCGCCCGCAGTCGTTGATCGGTTTCGAGGATTTCAGCGGCAATTTCCCCCGGCCAACGCAGGATCAAATTCCGGTGTGAGTAGGAATGATTGCCCAACTCATGGCCCCGTTGCACCACCGATCGGGCTAAGGCCGGCTCCCGATCGATCTGCTGACCAATTTCAAAGAAAGTGGCCTTCACCCCAAAGCGATCCAACACCTGCAAGACCTGCTCCGTGTAGGGCGCTTGGGGCCCATCATCAAAGGTCAGGGCCACCAGCGGCTCCGTGGTGAGCACCCGCCGCACCCCAAACAAAGGAAAACTATGGGCCACCGGCAGCACTGCCCCATACCAAAGCCCATGGGCCACCAACAGCAACAGCGCCACCATCACGCACAGGGATTGAACCCAGGATGTCCAGTGGGATCGGCAATTTTGCCGCCTGCGCCCATGGTCAACCCCCTGCCCGATCGATGCCGGTTTGTTTGTCCCGGATTTCAGAGGAGTCCCCTGCTCCGATGGTTCAGACCAACCGGCAGGCTGATTGGGCTGCTGCTCCGTCTTCACGGGATGGGCGCTCCACAGACTTGAGGGGGGCAATCAAGAAATTCGGCAGCCAGGCCTACAGTAGGTAAACCTGCCCATCGATTAACAGGTGAGTGATGCCCTTGGCCTGGAGATAGGGGCCTGTTTTCTGGAACAGGTCGTTGGCATCGGGCACTTTAATGATGCGCTGATTGCGAGCTGAAAATCGCCGCGCCACGCGATGGTTGTCAAAGACCGGTAGGGTGCGGCTGGCGGCTTCCTGGGGTGGAATTTGCCCCAATTCTCTAAAATCTTCTAAGGGACGGGCCACTAACTCCGCTGCTCGATCGATCACGAGATAGCAGGGGTTGGGGATCCGTGAGGTTTCCAGGGGCATGATTTCGATCGGTTGATCCGGATTGGCTCCGCGCCCAAACATGGCGGCAATGCCCGCTTCACCGTCATCATCCCCAAATTCAAAATCATCTTCGTCTAGATCCAGATCGTCATCATCTAGATCTAAGTCGGCTCCCAGATCCGCATCGTCGGCTTCTTCTGCGCTGGCTTCGTTGATCTCGGCTACGACGGGGCCGCTACCTTTGCGCCGCCGATTCGATCGCCCCCCTTTGCCATTGGTGCTGGTGGTCGCTTCTGCCTGCTTTTTCACCGGCCGGCCCACCCGCGACGATCGCACCTCTTCCTTGGCCTCAGCTTCCAACTCCGCAACAACCTCGGTCAAGGGTTCCGCCGCAGCGGTGGCAAAGGCGGTTTCAAACAGCGGCAGGGTTTCCATAGCGGGGAGTTCCATGGGCTTGGCCGGCGTTGGCTCCGGGGCGGCGACGGACTCCGGCAGCGCAGATTCCGACAACTCCGAGGCTCCACTGCGCGATCGACGGCGCACCCGTCTTGTGCCCGTTGTGCCGTCGGTCGGTTCCGCTGATTGGTTGGAGATCGATCGCCCGCCCGATCGGCCGCCGGAGTCCACCATGGGATCCACCTGGGGCGGCTGGGGATCCAATTCCAGCATCGGAGCTTCCGGTGCGGCAGTGACCACAGGCGGGGCGATCGGGGCCGGGGCTGAAACCGGCGCAGGAACTGGCTCTTCGGCCGCCAACTTCAAAATTCGGCCCACGGTTGAAGTGCTGACTCCATAGCGCTGCCCCAGGGTGGCCATGGTGTGGCCGCCCTGGCGATAGAGCGTAATCAGTTCGTATTTTTCGGAATCCGATAACTTGGGAGGAGTCATGCCCAAACCTGGGGAATTGTGCAAATGCCTGCGGACAGTTCAGGGCTCCAAAGGATGGTCGCCACCGCCCGGGGCCAGCGACAACCTTGAACCCTAGTTAGCCGCTCCCGATGAGCGCCGACGGGCACTACGGCGCGATCGCGTCGAAAGATCGTACTCCAACACGGCACCGATGCCAAACAGCACGCCGCTGAAGATCCAGAACACTTCCAGCAGGCTACCGCTTTCATAGTTGCAAATGTTGGCCGTGGCGTACTTGAACCACATATCCGCAATGTAAAGCGAAATGGAGGCCGCCGCAATCATCCGCCAAGATTGGGCCGATCGCCCGCCCCAAAAGGCCAACAGCAGCGCCGAAGCCAACACCAGCAGCACAATATCGCCAACGGTATAAACCGGCAAAATATAGTCTGCAATCGGCGAGAGGGCCCCTTGGATCTGCTCAGCCCAGGCCGGCACATTGGCCACGGACTCGGCGGTGCGTTCCGGGCAAGCGGCCTCGCCCAAAACCAACGGCGAGAAGGCGAAGGCAGTCCCCGCCAGACCAATTCCCCCGATCGTCAGCCACTGCCACAGTTCCAAATTCAAACGCCGGGGCAACACCGCCAACAACAGCCCGATCGCCAGGGAAGCATAGGTGACGATGTAGAACAGGTCACCGGGACTCACATCCGGCTCAATCCCCAGACCAATTTCCCAATAGCTGAACAGTAAGTTGCCCAAACCATAGCAAAGCATTCCCAACCCAATCAGTAACCAAACCGTCCGGCCACTGAGGATTTGGTTGCTGCGCCAGTTCCGAAAGCACACCAGCGCCGCCCACAGATAGGACGTTGTTTCCAACACTGAAGTGGCAATGCTGTACCACTGGGGCAGGGTTTCCCCCGACGGAGTCACACTGAAAAACAGAAACACCGCCAAGGCAACCAGAGACCAAGAAACAGCCCCGATAATTAGGTTGCGCGATGAAAACAGTTTTGGCGATTCGCTCGCAGTCTTAGTCATAGGGGTTGGCTTCAAAAGGTTCTAAAAACCAGGAGGTGACGATCTCATGAGGGACACAGACCACCGCAGACCGGGGATGGATCGCCCAACATCCCTGAGCCTGGAGCCGTCGATTGCAGTTGGGCATTCGATCGCCCCCATTGCCCCAGACGGCCATGGCCATTCGGTTTAGCGCCGCCTAAGGCTAGCGCCAGAGCTTGGCCGCAGGCGATCGCCCCAGCCAGTCCATGAATTCCGAACGCTCGCCCGCATCCATCTCCTGCAACGCATCAAACGCTCGGCTGGTGAAATTGGTATTGCCAAAATAGCCTTTACCCAGCGTGTGCAGTTCCTGTAGCAACCCCACGATTTGCAATTCTTGCCAGGGCGGCAAGGCCGTTTCAAAGGGGTTCACTTCCAAAATGTTGCTCACGGCCGCCTGGTTGTCCAGCCCTGGAAACTGGAGCCGCTTGAACACCTCGCCAATTTCCTGGCGAAACTTCGCGCCCTGGCGTTCTCCCAGCAAATCTTCAATGTCGAAGTACACCGCCTGGAGCAGCAGCATCCCCGCCAGCACATAGGACGACTTCGCCGCCCCGCTGTCGCCTGCGCCAGCATCCGCGACTCCCAGGCGATCGAGCCGCACCTTGCCCCACACACTGAACCGATCCGGCTCTTCCAGCAGGACGCAAGCTTTCCCTCGGTTATCCGTCAGATCTCGCCACAAGGCCCGCGCCTCTTCCGCCTGATTTGCGCTAAAAACATTCAGCAACGTGAATGTTTGACCCTGATAGCTCAGGATCGGAATTTGCTGATCTTTTTCGGGATGCCGGACGTTGGAAATATCCACGTCTTGCCGCTTCAGAATAAACATGCGTTATTCAAAGAACTCATGCTTGGAGCTACGCCATCCAAACCAGAGGCCACAGGGCTGATCTAGCTTGAACTCATGCAGTCGGTCAACCAGAGCTGCTCCAGAAGCTAGCCCCAGCAAGGTCGTGAGGGCTGCATAGACAGCTTCCCAACCGGTGAACTGAGCCTGCGCTGGGCATCATTCTAGCCCAGGGCCCTTAGCGTAGAGCTATTGGGGGATCTAGGGTCGAAAATCAACTTTGGTCTCTCAAGTGTACCCCGCGACCTTCTAAAAACTGGCTCTTGGCGGAATTGCCTCTGAATGGATGTTCTGAGGGTGGGTTGATCACTCCCATCAACCTCCTCAACGGCCTTGCTTGGGGTTAGGTTAACTCGATACAATTCGTAAACCTTGAAAGGCGGCCAGTCCGGGCGTGTCATCCTGAATCGCGGATGAAACCCACGCCGCCGCGATCGAGCCGGAAGCGCCCTAATGACAGCATTCGTTGGCGAACTGTTGCAATCAGGAGAAGCAATGGTTTTTTCAAGGCCCTGGGAACTTCCGCCGATGAATTTTCCCCGGATTGTGTGTGGGAATTTTCACGGAAATCTCTACAGATCTCAGTCTGGGTGCGTAGCTCAGTGGATAGAGCAGCCGCCTTCTAAGCGGCCGGTCGCAGGTTCGAATCCTGCCGCACCCGTCCTCTGTTCGAGTCTTTAACTTGTGTAGCAAGAGCTTGCTGAGCAAGGGGTTAATCAACGGCGAAATAGCAATCCGGCAAAAGTCAGGAAAGCAGCACAAAGACGGCAATAACAGAACAGAAGCGCAGCGGGAACCCGGCGAAAACCCACCGGAAACTCGGCACAAATTCGGCACAAATCCAGCGAAAAACAGTCACCGGCACAGCAACCACACCAACAATCAATACAGACAACACAGACAACACAGACAACACAGACAACACAGACAACACAGACAACACAGACAACACAGACAACACAGACAACACCAACATGACTCAGCCGTTGAATCAGCCAACGATCGGGAAAACTGCCTCCTCCTCGGCTTACCGCAAAGGGCGATCGCGCTGGAGTCTGGTGCTGGCGGGAATTGTGGCCCTGGTGCTGGCGGTTCCCGAGGGCCAAACCGCGGCCCCCAAGCTGGTGAACTGCGATCGCCTGCCCCACTGGAGCAACTTTGCCAGCAGCCCCCAGGTGAACCAACCCCATATTTTTTGTGGTGAATTTAGCAACGGTCGGCCCAAGGGGTTCCATTCCCGACCGGGCGGCACTAATCCCCGCACGGTGGCCCGGTTTCAAGTGACCCAACCACCCAACCGGCGAGGGATCTATGGGGTGCGCTGGAGCCATGGGGCCGATCCCAGTCGGGAAAAGTTTTCCACGATGTTTCCCGATCGCTGCTCCCAAGCGCAGGTGTTGGAATCGATCCGCTATGCGGCTCGCAATCAAATTAGTTGCCCAGGGGGCGCGCCCGATTGGGCTTGGTGCGGTTATAACCGGCCTGGCAACCGATCGGCCTCGGCCCAAGCAGCGGTTGCGCCGGTTGCTCAACTGATGCCCGCTGCGCCTGGGACAACCGCCTTGGCACTCCCTCAAGATCCTTCGGCGGTGGAAAATTCCCCGATCGCTCAAGCCAGTCGGTTTTGCGAGGCCAACGATGGGCAGCGGTTTGTGATTGCAGGGGCATTTGTGCGGGGGCGCAATCAAATCAATACGGCTTTTCCCCTGCGCTAGGGTACAGGCCCGGGCGCATGATGAGTTCCCGGGCGCATGATGATTCGCGGTGCAGATATTTGCCGGGCAGAACTTGCCGAGCAGAACTTGCCGGGCAAAGTTTCCAGCGCAGAATTTGCAGCGCAGAATTTGCAGCGCAGAACTGCCCTTGCGTTATTTGTGGCTCGCGGTTTTTACGGATGGTTTTCCATGGCGGATTCTGTTGTTTCTTGCTTTGAGCAGGCCCAAGCGGCGATCGCAGCGGGCCAGGTCGATCGCGCCGGTCAGTTATATTTGCAGGTCACCGACTTCCTAAAACCCCAAGAGCATCGTCGTTGGGGCGAACTGTTCCAACAGGCGGGCCAGTGGGATTGGGCGGAAACCCTGCTGCGTCGCCTCGCTCGACAGCACCCCACCATGCCCGAGGCCTGGACGGATTTGGGAACCCTGTTGATCAGTCGTGATCAGCTTCCGGAGGCGCAAACCTGCTTTGCCAAGGCCCATCGCCTGCGGGACTGGCCCGAAAGTGGCGATCGGGGCTATTGGTTTTCCCGAGACTGGTTTTCCAATCAATTGCCCAACTGGGTGAACTGGGTGCAGCCCTTGGCCGATCGGGGGCCGGTACAGGCTTTGGAAATTGGCAGCTTTGAAGGGATGTCTGCCTGCTGGTTGCTCGATCGCGTCCTGCTGAATCCGGAAGCAAGGCTCACCTGCATTGAACCGGAAATTCGTCCCACCCTGCGGGACAATCTCGATCGCACCGGTCGGGCCCCGCAGGTCACCCTTCTGTCTCAGCTCTCTTGGGAAGCCCTGGCCCAGCTACCGGTTGATCACTACGACCTGGCCTACATTGACGGTTGCCATGCACCTTGGGTGGCCTTCCGCGATGCCGTCATGACCTGGCCCCTGGTGAAGGTGGGTGGGCTGGTGGTGATTGATGACTATCGTTATGTGGGTTTGCCGGAGGATTGCCCACAATTCGGTGTGGATTTGTTTATGTTGCTGTTTACCCACTGTTTTGAGGTGGTTTTCAGCGGCTATCAGCTTTTTTTGCGCAAAGTTCGCGATTGGCAACCCCTCACAGCTCCCTGGCAACGGGCGGCCGAGGCCACAACGGATCCGCTGCTCTTGGATGCTCTGGCTTGGGCCTTGGCGCGATCGCACCAGTGGGATGCGGCTCAACAACTCTGTGAACGGGCGATCGGGCTGGCTCCCCAAGTGGCGGCTCCCCATCTCACCCTGGCGGAAATTTGGGCCCAACGCCAGCCGGAGTTTAGTGATCAAGACCTGGGGCACTACGGGCCCTTGACCCGATTGCTGGTACAGGCCTTTGGCCACAGTTCCCCTGGCTTTGCCCTCAAAACCTTGCCCGTCGGCACTGGCTACGATTTGGAACCCCTGGTGGCCTATCTGCAAGCCCTGGAAAAGGATACCTATTGGCATGACCCCATTGCGAATCTCTTGACAGTTTTGGAGCGACAGGGGAAACAACAGGGAATGCCGCAAGCCATGGCTGCTTGGCTCGATCGGCTGCATCATCCCCCGGCGGGCGGCTTGGCCTTGCCCCACCGCCCCGATCTTTGGCGCTTGATTGGTGACCTGGCGATCGGCTCCAACAATGCCACCGCCGCCGCATTGGCCTATCGGTGCGCTCTTCATTAGCCCCCAACCCCGGCCTGGAGCCGCCAAAACCGCCAGCCCTTGCCAATCCACGGCGACGGCTAGCCATTGCTCCCCATGCGCCAAGCCCGAAGTGATGTTTAGGCGATCGCCCCACCCAGGTCTCCATTCACCCGGCCCAGCCAGACCCAGCCAGACCAAACCCGCCAAAAAGTGATGATCACCACACCCAAATCCGGAAACGGGTCGCTAAACTGAGATCCGACGATTGCGCTCGATTGCTACCATTTCCATGGCGACCCGATTGAGTTGCGCTGCCCAAAGAACTTTTTCCGAAGAAACTTTTTGGGAAGACAGTTCGTCAGGGTTCAGCAAATTTGGCAAAAAATTTGAGGAATTTGCCTAAATCGCCTTGAAAAACGGCTGATTGCTGTTTTTTTCACTTTCCTCAGCCTTGAGCACTCTCCCTTACCTTGCCACTGCTCAATCTACGCTTAGCTTCTACGCATCTCAATTAGGTTCTCCTTAGTCTCCCTGCGTCGTTTTCTTTCCTGTTTTCGTCCGTAATTGTGACCGGTTGCGCAAGTTGGGCGGAGCAAAAGCTTCGCTCCGGAACCTGAGCCGTTGTTGAAACCAGGCTGCGATCGCGATCGACCCTCTGGCCCTCGGAATGGGAATCAAGGCTCATGGCTGCGGTCAGGAGCGCACTCAGCCATGGGCCTTAGATGCACGCTCGCTCAATCACTCCACGAACCAGCAACCCAGCATCAGTCTTGGTTGTGGGCTTTGGTCTCGATGGATCTCAACTGGATCTCGATCGGCCGTGACTGAATTCCAGCCTGGCTGAATTCAAGGGCTGGTCAGTCCATTGGGGGAGGGGGTTTCACCCTGTGACGGCGATCGCACCCAAGCCCTGTTTTGATCTCAGGGGATGACGCTCAAGATCCATGCGGGGTCAGCGATCGGTCACTTCGCTGATTAGACTTTCCCCCGATACTAAAAACTGTGGCAACCGGAAACTTCCCAGATCCTTGCAGTCGTTGAGTAGGTCTCAAAGCAACATGACTTCCATTCGCGAGATTGTGTCCGAAGCGTTAGCTCATCAATACCTGTCGATCGAGGCAGAGGAATCCCTGCGCCAACTCATGCGCGGGAAATATGGCCCCGATGACTTCGAAGCGTTTATGGCCCTTCAGCGGGCGTTTTTGTCAGGAAGCTTGCGCCAAGAGTCCCGTGAACGGTTATTGGGTCAGCAAAATTTCACGATCGCGGCGGTGGCTGACTCGATCGCCCCGGCCTGCACCGCCCGCGATTTATCCTACGCCTAGACTCTCGGTTTCAGTTCAGGGATTCAATCCCCGGGATTTCGTTCCCCCAGGCCCTCAACCCAGCCGCTAGCCCAAAATGCAAAGCTGATCAAAAACAGCCACCTCCCCAACTGAATGAGGGAGCTGGCCGCTTAACTAATGATTGGGGTTACCGCTGTTTAGGGTTTGGTCTGGTCGGGTTTAACTCAGCTCAGCTTGTCGATTCCGCTCGATCGAGTGTCTCAAAATTTTGAGTGTTCCGAGATTTGTCCTAGAACGCTTCGCTCAGATCTGCTTCATCTAACTCGTCAGTGGATCCCCCAGTAATTGCCCCCGCTTCCTCCAGCTTTTGGCGCACGGCCAACTCCATTTCTGCCGCGATCGCCGGATTTTCCTTCAAATATTGAATAGCGTTGTCACGCCCTTGGCTGATGTTTTCGCCCTTGTAGCTATACCAAGCTCCCTTGCGCACCAAAATTCCGGTGGATTCAGCCAAGTCCACTAAGCAGCCGATCGAGGAGATGCCTTCGCCAAAGATGATGTCAAATTCTGCGATCCGGAACGGCGGCGCGACTTTGTTTTTGGCGACTTTGACCTTGGCCCGAATCCCAAACTCTTCGGTTCCCTTCTTCAGGGTTTGAATGCGGCGAATGTCCAAGCGCACCGACGCATAGAACTTGAGGGCATTTCCGCCCGTGGTGGTTTCCGGGCTGCCGTAGGTGACTCCAATTTTTTGGCGCAATTGGTTGAGGAAAATCACCGTGCAGCCCGATTTACCGATGTTGCCGGTAATGCGCCGCAGGGCGTGGCTCATGAGGCGGGCTTGGCTGCCCACTTGGGCCGCGCCCATTTCTCCTTCAATTTCCGATCGGGGAACCAAGGCGGCCACCGAGTCCACCACCACCAGGTCGATCGCGCCCGATCGCACCAGTTGATCCACCACTTCCAGCCCCATTTCCCCCGTGTCCGGTTGGGAAACCAGCAGATTATCAATATCCACCCCAAGGGCCTTGGCATAAACCGGATCCAAGGCATGTTCTGCATCCACAAAGGCCGCAATGCCGCCCGATCGCTGTACCTCCGCGATCGCATGGAGTGCTAGGGTCGTTTTTCCGGAGCTTTCAGGGCCATAAATTTCCACCACACGGCCCTTGGGAATGCCGCCGCCCAGGGCCAAATCCAAGGTCAAGGCCCCGCTGGGAATGGTTTCCACCCGCATTCGGGCCGCATCTCCCAGCCGGACGATCGCCCCTTTGCCAAAGCTGCGTTCAATCTGCTGAACCACCAGCCCCAGGGCTTTTTCCTTTTCCTTGCTAATTTCCTTGGTCGGCCCGTCTTTGGCGGCGCTCTCTTTGGCCGACTCCTTAGCCGCTTCCTTAGCGTCCTTGGATCCTTTAGCGCTGCTGGCGGATTCCTTGGCGGTGGCCGTCTTCGCCGTGGGGTCAGAATTTGCGGATGCGTTGGAAGCCATAGTCGCCTGGGGGTCAACGGTGATGGAAGATTTTCTGCCCGATCGCACCGTGGCCGGCTCCGGCAAGCCCTGATCGGCCGGGGTGCCTGCTAGGGGAGCGATCGAAGCGGCTTCTATTGTAGGAGGAACTGGAGTCGCAACGGAGGCAGCGGCCATCCCGAAAACCCTCAAGACGAAAGAGCTTCTCCAATTTAGCAAAAATCTGTACAAAAATCAAATAATCGCCCAATGGGGCCAGCAGGTTCAACCAAGCATCCCAAACTGGCCCCCCAGGCAAACGGCAATCCCTCAAGCGATCTGGAACAGGCTAGAACAGGAAATATCGCTGGGCCATGGGCAGCACCGCCGCCGGTTCGCAGGTCAGCAGTTGCCCATCGGCAAACACTTCATAGGTTTGCGGATCCACCTCGATCGCTGGTTGGGCATCGTTTAGCTTCATGTCGGATTTGCGGATCGATCGAATTCCCGACACGGCCACCACTTGCCGCTGGAGACCGAGTTTTTCGGGAACCCCAGCCTTCAGAGCCGCTTTAGAAACAAAAGTGAGACTGGTGCTCTGGATTGCTTTGCCGAAGCTGGCAAACATCGGACGGCCATGCACCGGTTGCGGCGTGGGAATGCTGGCGTTGGCATCGCCCATTTGGGCCCAGGCGATCGCCCCACCCTTGATCACCAACTCCGGCTTCACCCCAAAGAACGCCGGTTTCCAGAGGCAGAGATCCGCCAGTTTGCCCGGTTCGATCGACCCCACATGGTTGGCAATCCCGTGGGCGATCGCCGGGTTGATCGTGTATTTGGCGATGTAGCGTTTGGCGCGGGTGTTGTCGTGGCGGGCGGGGTCTTGGGGCAGGGAGCCGCGCTGTACCTTCATTTTGTGGGCCGTTTGCCAGGTGCGGATGATGCTTTCGCCAATTCGGCCCATGGCTTGGGAGTCCGACGACATCATGGCGATCGCCCCCAGGTCGTGCAGGATGTCTTCGGCGGCGATCGTTTCCCGGCGAATCCGCGACTCGGCGAAGGCCACATCTTCGGGAATCGCCCGATCGAGGTGGTGGCAGACCATCAGCATATCGAGGTGCTCCTCGATCGTGTTCACCGTGTAGGGCCGCGTTGGGTTCGTCGAAGAGGGCAGCACGTTGGGCAAGCCACAGACCTTGATGATGTCCGGGGCATGGCCGCCGCCCGCGCCCTCGGTGTGGAAGGTGTGGATCGTGCGGCCCTTGAAGGCGGCCACGGTCGCTTCCACAAAGCCCGCCTCGTTCAGGGTGTCCGTGTGGATCGCCACCTGAATGTCGTACTCGTCGGCGACGCTGAGGCAGGTGTCGATCGCGGCGGGCGTGGTGCCCCAGTCCTCATGCAGCTTCAGGCCGATCACCCCGGCCTTCACCTGTTCAATCAGCCCCGCCGGTTGGCCGCTGTTGCCCTTGCCCAAAAAGCCCAAATTCATCGGAAAGGCTTCCGCCGCTTCTAGCATCCGCGCCATGTGCCAGGGGCCGGGGGTACAGGTGGTGGCGTTGGTGCCGGCGGCGGGGCCCGTGCCGCCGCCAATCATCGTCGTGATCCCAGCGGCCAGGGCCGTTTCGATTTGTTGGGGACAGATGAAGTGGATGTGGGTGTCGATGCCGCCGGCCGTGACGATCGCCCCTTCGCCCGCAATGATTTCCGTGCCGGGGCCAATGATGATGTCCACGCCCGCTTGGGTGTAGGGGTTGCCGGCCTTCCCGATCGCCGCGATTTTGCCCTGCTTAATGCCAATGTCGGCTTTAATTACGCCCCACCAATCGAGGATCACGGCATTCGTAATCACCGTATCCATCGCCCCGTCGCTGTTAGTAATGGGCGATTGACCCATGCCATCCCGAATCGTTTTGCCGCCACCAAATTTCACTTCATCGCCATAAATCGTCAAGTCTTGTTCGATTTCAATCAGCAATTCGGTATCGGCCAATCGCAGGCGATCGCCCGTGGTGGGCCCATAGGTTTCAGCGTAGGTGCGGCGATCGATTCTGTAGGGCACGTCTTCTCTCCCAATGGGGTCTTTAGTTTAAAAACAAGGGTTCAATTAATCCGATCCATGGAGCATCATCAGCCAATCTATCGTCGAACGATCGAAGTAATCAAAATTGTCACTGTGGCGCTAGCAATTAACCCAAAGGCAAGCTGCACAACCCATTGTGTTGCTTTTTGATAAACTTCAAACCGTTCATCACTGCGATCAAGCCGTGCATTCGTTTCTTCCAACCGAACATTTGTTTTTGTCAATTCATCAGAGAGTGCATCAAGCTTTTCAGCAATACCTTGCAAACTGGGTTCTGTTGACATATCAACCTCCTACAAATATTGTCAGCTAGGTGATCAGCAGCGCGGTCGTTTTGACTGCTTGATCGGGTTTAATTAATGACAGGCTAGAAGTTTACGCTACAGGCTCTAGATCAGAATCAGAATCAGGAGTATCTGAGACCCGCCAACCCTCGATTAGTTACTACATCCAGCTCTGTAACCTGTCCCGATCTGACGTTATTTTCGGGATTTTTTCTCGGCTTTCTTCTCAGCTTTTTCCTTTGACTTCTTGCTGGGCTGATTGCCCTCCAGCGGCCCTTCTACCAGTGCATTAAACCCATAGATTTCCCGAGTTCCGGCAAAAGGAACCAGCACCACCGTTTTCTCATCACCCGGTTCAAAACGCACCGCCGTTCCCGAGGGAATATCCAAATGGGTTCCCCGAGCCGCCGCGCGATCGAACACAAGAGCTTCATTCACTTCAAAAAAATGGAAATGGGAGCCAACTTGAATTGGGCGATCGCCTCGGTTTTCCACCGTGA
The DNA here is from genome assembly GCF_014698235.1 of Limnothrix sp. FACHB-406. Taxonomy (NCBI): domain Bacteria; kingdom Bacillati; phylum Cyanobacteriota; class Cyanophyceae; order Pseudanabaenales; family Pseudanabaenaceae; genus Limnothrix; species Limnothrix sp. FACHB-406. The sequence goes on from NZ_JACJSP010000013.1 coordinate 15,922, forward strand.
TTGTCACGGGCGATCGGCCCACGTTCAATTCAATCTCGCCAGGTTCAACAATTAATTCACCGGGAATCATGGCGTTTTTCCTTATCGCAAATGATGACAATCATCCTAGGAGCCGATTGCGAATCGATCCCTACCAAAGCCGCAACCGAAATTAACGAATGGGATCATGCACGGTCACCAATTTCGTGCCGTCGGGAAACGTCGCCTCCACCTGCACATCGTGGATCATCTCTGCGACCCCTTCCATCACCTCATCTCGGGTGAGCAGCGTTGTCCCCTCCGCCATCAGTTCCGCCACGGTTTTGCCGTCTCGCGCCCCTTCCAAAATGGCCGCCGTCAGATAGGCCACGGCTTCCGGATAGTTGAGCTTCAGTCCGCGATTTTTGCGGCGCTCGGCCAGCAGCGCGGCGGTGAAAATTAGCAGCTTGTCCTTTTCTTGGGGCGTGAGTTGCATAGGGCGATCGCGCAGGTCATCTTGCCAATACTCTGTTGTTGGTTGTACCGCGATTTGTCTAGCAGGCCACCGATTGATTGCGAAGATTTTGGGTTTCGGGGCGATCGCAGCTATAGCGGCCAAAACCGGGAGACGATCGCCGGGCGATCGCGCTGGCTGCGGCGCACCAAATCCCACACCTGCCAGAACCAGCGCCGCGCCTCACTGACCGAATGGCCCCGATAGCGACAAAGCAGTCCCGTTTGCAGCCGCGTGATGCCGCAATCAACCCGATCGCCTGTGGGCAGGTGCGATCGCGCTTCCGTAATCAGCTCTTTCGGGATTTCCTGGCCAATCCAAGCCAGTGTCCCGACGATCGGGCAACCGGCCAGCCCATGGGAGCCGTCGCGGGTGGCCGGGTCGGTCGCGTCAATTCGTTGGGGATCGAGCCACACCAACCGATCGCCCTGCCACACTTCCAGGCGCGATCGCCACTCGCCGCAGCCGTAGCGCTCACCCCCGGCCGTGCGCCCCAGCCGGACAATCTCACTCCCCAGCCAACTGGCTCCGGCCGCCAAGTCAATGCGCGATCGCTGCTCATAGAGCGCGCCATCAAAAATAATCGTCTCTTGCGGCAACCATTCCAGATGCGCCCCTTCACCTACCCGCACCCGCACCGACTGCTGGGCAAACCGCCCGGCCGGGTCAACCAGCGATCGCCCCCGACTGCCATAGATCTTGGCCGCCGACACCGTTGTCACCAGGGCCGCCGTTTCCGGTTCCAAGTCCAACGAGATCGATAGGCGATCGCCCCCGACCATCCCCCCCGCCACATGCAACATCGCCGCGTGGCAAACCGCTGACCCCTCGGGATAAAAGGGCCGCTGAAATTGCAGGGGCGATCGGGTTTTGGCCTGAACCTGGGTGCGATCGCCCGATCGGGCAAACCGCAACGCGAACGATCCATGCCAGGTGCGATCGGTTTCGGGCGTTGGCTGGGAAGCGACGATCACGATGTTTTCTCCGGTTGCGAACCCACTTTCAGCCAGCCGAAAATCTGCTCCGCCGTCAGGATCAGGGGCAAGTCCGGCAAGCAAGGCAAGGGAACTGTCCGCCGATGCAGTAACGGTTGGCGATCGGGCAAAAAGGTGAGGACTGATCGATCCTGAGGATCAACCAACCAAGCCAACTGGCTGCCAAACTGCAAACTGTGCAGCAGCTTATCCATCACTCGATTGGTCGGCTGTTCGGGCGACAAAATTTCGATGATCCAATCTGGAGCCGCCAAGAACTGATCGATCGGCTCACCCTGATCCGTCAGCGCCACTCGTTCCCAAGCAATCACCGCCACATCGGGAACGATCGAGTGATCGCCAAAGGTACAGCGCAACTCCGGCATGGCTGTGTAGCGATCGCCCACCGCGTTGATCGCCCGAATCAGGCGTTTTTGCAATAAAGAATGGCGAAACTTGGGCATGGGTTTTTGGACTGCCCGGCCATCGAGATATTCCCAAGCGGGCGAATCTTCGAGATCGGGGCGATCGAGAAATTCCGCCAGGGTGGCGATCGGGGTGATCGAAACCGTCATAGGCACGCAGCCAGCGAACAGCGCCGCGAGATTGGTTCTGTTGATTGGATTCTATTGCAAATTCTGGAATGGGATTGATGCTGAATGGCTGATTTCCTATGCCCCACCTACCATAAGGCAAGCGGCCGATTCTCCATCATGATTGAGATGTCGCCCCGACCCATTGAGCAGTAGCAATTCGATCATGGTTGCCACGATCGCCCCGGGTTTATCGCTTGCGGAATTTTTACAGCAGCCGGACATTGATGACTCGCCGGCCTGGGAGTTTCACGATCAAGGGCCAATCCAAAAACCGATGCCGGGTGGAAAACATAGCCGTCTGCAAATTCGCTTAGGTGGGGCGATTAACGCTATTAATTCACCCTGGGAAGCGCTAACGGAGATGCGCTGCACCTTTGGCGATCGCTCGATCGTGCCTGACCTGATCGTTGTCCGCGAGACCGACGTGCCGATCGATCAGGCGGGTGAAATTTCGGACTTTGGCATGACGGCGGCTCCTAACTGGGCGATCGAAATCCTGTCGCCAGCCCAGGGTGAAACCCGCGTGGTGCGAAACCTGTTGCACTGTTTACGCCACGGGAGCCAGTTGGGCTGGTTGGTGATGCCGCGAGATCGGGTGGTGGTGGTGTTTTTGCCCGATGCGTTGCCGCTGGAGTTGTCGGGGAGCGATCGCCTGCCGGTGTTGCCGGACTTGCCCTTGGCACTCACCGTAGATGAGTTATTTAGCTGGCTCAAGCGCCGGGAACCGTAACCGGTTGATCGCCCTTATTTCAAATCGGCGATCGCTCCTCGGGCCATTTCGGCGATCGCTCGATCGGTGGGTTTTGGTAACTGCGGAATTTGTTATGGGAGATTGGTAATAGGAGATCAACCGGATTTAGGTGGCCGTTTTGGAAGGAATAATCGCAGTCATCCAGCAGCCAAGCCATGATCAGAACATTGTCTAAAACCTACTGCTTAGTGGGAGTTCTTTTGGTCAGCGCTTCTACAATTCTTCATTCTTGCAGCGCCACAAATAAACCCACAGCTCTTGCTTCACCTTCTCCTAGTTCTAGCCCCGCTCTTTCGACTCCTAGCCCTAGCCCTAGCCCTAGCCCTAGCCCTAGCCCTAGTCCTTCGATGGAGCCTGGCTATGTAACAGCAGCGGAATTTGGTGATAAGTGGCCCGTTGCCAATGCAGAGTCAGCGATCGTGTTTTGTGAAGCGCCAAAAGCGGTTTATATCAAAATCAATGAGGCAACTTATCCACTCAACGGACAAGCAATGCAAGGCTCAAAACCGGATTGGAGTTGGCGTAAAAAGATTCCTCTGGAAGGTTTCCCGGGAGAATTCTCATTAGCTGACGTGACTCCTCTCATTGAGCGTGGTTTACAACTTTGCGCTGAATAATTACCAATCAAAACCCAATCATCGTAGGGCGTACGGCGGTACGCCCCTACGAAATTTTGATTGATTGGGGTAGGGGCGCAACGCTTTGCGCCCTCTGACGATGTGATTTTGAAACCGATCGCTGGGTGTGCTGCGGTACGAGCAACAATTGCCCTTATTTCAAATCGGCGATCGCCCCTCGGGCCATTTCGGCGATCGCCCGATCGGTCGCTTTCGGCAGGTGGTAATACTTGCCGCCCGCCGTTTCCGCCAGCTCCTTGGCGAAACCGGTGGAAACGAATTTGCTTTGGGTGTCAATTACCAGCAGCTTGATGTTCAGGGCGCGGATTTTGCCGGAAATATCCAGCAGCTCTTGCTTCACATCCGGTTTCTCATCCGGTTCCATCGGCTGGCCGAGCGATCGCGCTAGGGGCACATTCCCCCGACCGTCCGTAATCGCCACGATCACCACTTGCCCCACATCCCCCGACTGGCGGGCGTTGGTTCCCACGCGCACCGCCTGGGTCAAGCCATGGGCCAAGGGCGAGCCGCCGCCACAGGGCATGGTTTCCAGCCGTCGCTTGGCCGCCGAGATCGATCGCGTGGGGGGCAACAGCACCTCTGCTTGCTCACCCCGGAACGGAATCAGCGACACCTGATCGCGGTTTTGGTAAGCCTCCGTCAGCAACCGCAATACCGCGCCCTTGGCCGACTGCATCCGGTTCAGGGCCATCGACCCCGACGCATCCACCACAAACACCACCAAGGCTCCGGCCTTCCGGGCCAGGCGCTTGGCCCGCACGTCGCTTTCTTCGACGAATACGCGGCGACCCGTTTCGCCCGCAGCGGCGGCTCGGGTGCGGCGGGCTTTTTGGTAGGGCGCGGCCGATCGCAGGGTGGCATCGACGGCAATTCGGCGCACGGGGCCACGCGGCAAGACGGGTTTGATGTAGCGCCCCCGATCGTCCGAGAAGATGATCGATCGGCTGCCGGAGCTACCGCCCGATCGCTGGGCCGTGGTTTGGGCAAACAACAGCACCGACGGATCCATCACCACCCCTTCCGGGTCGAACACGAATTCCTCGGGGATGGCGGGCGGCTCGTCCGGTTGATCCTCGTCTTCGTTTTCGTCTTGATCTTCGTTTTCGTTGTCGGTTTCGTCGTCTTGCTCTTGTTCCGCTTCCGGCTGCTGTTGCGGCGGCGGGGGCGGCGGCGGCTGTTGCTCGTCCGGCGGCGTTTCAATCACCGTGGCCCGGGGCACAATCACCAACTCCACCGCCACCCGCAGGTCGTCGGCATTCACCGCCGTTCGCCCATCGAGGGCCGCGTGAGCCTTGGCAACCCGCACCGCAAACAGTTCCGCCCGATGACCCTGCACCCGGCCGCGCACCGCTTCTTGCACCAAATATTCCAACTGCTCGCGGCTGATGGTCACGTCCTTCAGCCATTCGCGCGCCAGCAGGATTTGGGTTTTCAGACCGTCCAGTTCTTCGGCATATTGCCCCAGGAAATCTTGGGGCGATCGGGCATAGCCCACGGCCCGATCGACCACTTCCACCCGCTGATCTAACCCCAAAGCCCCATCGGCGGACAGGGCGATCGCAATTCGATCGAGCAAATGCTCCCGCAGCGGCCCCTCTTCCGGGTTGTAGGTGGCGATCAACAGGGCTTGGCAGGGGTGGGCAAAGCTGATCCCTTCCCGCTCAATTTGGTTGCGCCCTTCCCCGATCGCCCCCAACAGCAGGTTGGCGATTTGGTCATCGAGCAAGTTCAGCTCATCGACATACATCACGCCCCGGTTCGCCTCCGCCAGCAAGCCGGGCTGAAACACCGTTTCACCGCGCTTCACGGACTGGCCCACATCCACCGAACCCAGCAGCCGATCTTCGGTCACGCCCAGGGGAATTTGCACAAAGGGCGCGGGAATCACTTTCCGGGGCACTTCGCCGGTAAATTGCAAGCCGTCTTCCCAGCGATCGGGCGCGTCCGGGTCGCAATTGCTGAGGGAGCCGTCCACCACCTCGATCGGGGGCAGCAGGGCATGGATCGCCCGGGCCATCACCGATTTGGCCGTGCCGCGCCGACCGGCGATCGCCACGCCCCCCAGGCCCGGATCGATCGCCGCCAACAGCAAAGCCATTTTGATCGACTCTTGGCCGATCACCGCCGTCAGCGGAAAGGCGATCGGGTCTCGGGTTTGGAGCGGCGCAGTAACGGACATGGCGGGCGAAAAAGGGAAGTTCTTATGATTAGTCTTGATGCTTTTCAGGATATCAGCGCAACGGGACAGCCGGGCCGGTTCGGGCGGCTGGAGGTTGCATCTGAATGGAACCCAGCTCGCTGAATCTTGCACAATGGTGTTAGTGACCATTGGCAAAATTCCGGGTCATCAATGGTCAAGGCGCTGAGGAGTTTGAGCTAATGACTTCCAAAATGATCGCCCCGATCACCTACGACAGCGACTATTACGGCTGGGTACAACAACAGGCCGAATTGTTGCGATCGGGGCAGTTTGATCAATTGGATTTGGAGAATTTGTTAGAAGAGGTTGAAAGCTTGGGGCGATCGGAAAAGCGAGCTTTAACCAGTCAGATTATCCGGCTCTATTGGCATCTGCTGAAATGGCAATACCAACCCCAAAAGCGATCGAACTCTTGGGCATTTTCCATTGAAGATGCGCGGGATGAAATCTTGGAATTACTCGACGAAAATCCCAGCTTTCGGCGTGATCTTGCGGATTGGATCGTCAAGAGCTATGAGCAGGCCCGCAAAAAAGCCGCCCGAGAAACGGGATTACCAATTGATACGTTCCCGATCGAGCCGCCGTTTACTTGGGAATTGGCGATGACCCTGCCGATCGAATATGTTGCTCGGGATTAGGATGCCACCGCATGGAAATACAGACGACTATCGAGTCGATCGCCCCGATCACCTACGACAGCGACTATTACGGCTGGGTGCAGCAGCAGTCCGAACTGTTGCGATCGGGGCAGTTTGATCAATTGGATTTGGAGAATTTGTTAGAAGAGGTTGAAAGCTTGGGGCGATCGGAAAAGCGAGCCTTAGCCAGTCAAATTACCCGGCTCTATCTGCATTTACTGAAATGGCGGTTTCAACCCGATCGCCGATCAAATTCTTGGGTGTTTAGCATTCGTTCCGCCCGCCGTGAAATTCAACAGTTACTCACCGACAATCCGAGTTTGAAACCCTGGCTTCCCAGTGCGATCGAGCAGGCCTATCCCCAAGCCCGCGAGCAAGCTTTTGTGGAAACAAAATTGCCCTTGAAGACGTTCCCGATCGAGCCGCCGTTTACCTGGAAATTGGCGCTCACGATGTCAATCGAGTATACCGATCAAGATGCTGATCAAGATATGGATCAAGATCAAAAATTGAGTTGATTTTGGTCTGCTCAACCGATCGAAATCTAGGCGATTTTTAGCTCCCCGATCGCCTCCAACCGCTTAAAGGCATTGAGCTGCACATATTTTTCTTCCAGCGCTTCCGACACATCGGGCCCAATCCAGCCCAGTTGTTTCAGGATGTGGATCGCAGCGGCATATTTGGCCCGCTTGGCCCCGTCTGTCACCTTGATGGCAATGCCCAGCCGCTCGCCCACGCGGCCCATACACTGCATCCCTTCGGCTCCCGCTTTGCTGACAATTTCGCCCCCCGTCAGCCGCATCAGATCTGTGTCAAAGCCACCATGGCCGGAAATCAGCTCCGGATAGCCGGTCATGGCCCGCACGATGCGCTCCAATTGCAGATTGTCGCCGGATGTGAGCTTGGCAAACAGGGTGGCCAACTCCTGAAGGGGCATCAGATAGGTGGGCGCGCCGCAATCGTCGCGGGCTACGACAAATTCTTGGGCAGGAATCCCGAGCAGCTCGCCAATGACACTGGAAACGGCTTGCTGGGCGGGGTGGGAATATTGCAGATAGTCCCCGATCGACCAATTGCCGTGGCGACACATGGCCAACATCCCCGCATGTTTGCCAGAGCAGTTGTGCTGAAGTGCGCTGGATTTGCCCTGGGGAATCGGGCATTGGAGGGCGCTGGGTTCAATGCCGCAATGCCAAAGGATGTTGAACACTTGACGGGCTTGGGCAATGTCTCCCTGATGGGAACTGCACATAATCGCCAGGTCGCGATTGCTGAGACCAAAGTGATCCAAGGTTCCAGAGGCAACCACGGCCAGGGCCTGGAAGGGTTTCAGAGCCGATCGCGCAAAGCTGGAGATGCCGGAATCGCCCGCCAACATCAACAAGCGCCCCCGATCATCGCAGGCCACTGCTTGCACCATGTGGGTGGACTCCACCAACCCTTCCCGCAGCAAGCGAATTTCAATATCGGCCGCGCGCGTTAATTTGCCCCGAGTCATAAAAACTGGTTTGAAACTTGTTTAGTTAGACATTAATTCCGCCAAAAACTGCGATTGTTCATCGCAATTTAAGATCAGCTTCGGCAATCAGCCCATTTTTTCGGTGTTTTCCATTCTTCAACGGATCTTGCGCGGATCGGGGCCTTGCGATCGAGCGAGTGCGATCGCGCCCACCATTCCCCATCCAGGTTAACCGAACCGGCCCCTAGACCAGGCCCCAAACGGCCGCCCCCGCCAGCAAGGTTCCTGCCAAAATCAGCACCAACCGCCGGAGCCGATCGAGCGTGGGCTTCACCTCATAGGAAACCACTAGCCGATCTTGGGCCAACATTTCCGGAGCCTTTTCCCAAACTTGGCCGTCATACCAGCCGGATTCTTCATAGATAATTTTTTCGCTGAACAGGCGACGGCCCACATAGCTCCAGGCCGAATAGATCCGCGCCAACACCAGCAACACGGGCAACACCGCCCCGCCACCGGCCCCCAACAGAAAGTGGGCCAGGTCTTTTTTGAGGGGGAAGCTGGCGGCGGCCACGGGCCCCACCACCAACCAGCTCCAGGCCCAAATCCACAGCAGCTTGATCACCAACCCTCGGCCCGGCAGGGTGGGCCAAGACAACAGCCAGGCCTCCTTCAACTCGGAAAACTCGTTGAGGGGTTGTTGTTCTTCGGGAACGGGGCAAACCGAACGGGGCGATCGCGTCATAAACAAGGGATGAATCAGCTCTGTTGCGCCGCTCAGGCATGGATGATCAACGGGGGGATCGAATCGAGATCCCTAGCCAGCCGTGTTGGACGATTCAGTGGCGGGCAGGGGCCGAAACTCCAGCCGTCTGCTGTGGCCCCAAAAGGCTTCCAAGTTGTAGTATTCGCGCTCCGTGGGCATCATCACATGCACCACCACATCGCCGTAGTCATGCAAAACCCAGCCGCCATCACCATAGCCAGCGGTGTTTTGGGGCCGGCGATCGAACTCGGTTTTCAGCTTCATCTCGATCGCGTCGGCAATGGCGCGAATTTGGGCCCGCGAAAACCCGGTCACAATCAGGAAATAGTCCGCCAGGTAGGAAACCTCCGTCACCTCCAGCAGCGCAATGTCTTCCCCTTTGCGATCGTCCGCCGCGTTGGCCGCCGCGATCGCCACTTCATAGCTGGAACCACGCCCCAGTTGATAGACCGCCCCCTTGGCCACAGGCGGCGCAAACTCCACTACCGTCTCATCGTCCCCTTCGTCTTCAATGCCCTCAGCCGTCAACAGGGCCAGCTCTTGCGCGTTCAACTTCAAATCCGGATCACTCATCAAAATTACGTCGCCGCGATCGGCTGGCGAGGTGAGTTCTACACAATGGCGCAACACAGTGGCACAAAACAGTGGCACAACGCAGGAACCCGAAACCAAAACGCTGATGAACGGTCGATCGATCAACCCAGCCTCCACCCCAAGCAAAACTTAAACGGTGGCAACAAACTGGGGCGATCGGGTCATGAAGATGAGAGCGCAGCCCTCCGGTTCACGGGTCACTGTTTTGAGTCACGCGCCATTGAACCTTCAGTCTAGCAAAAGCCGTTGTTCTGCGAATCGATCCCCTGAATTACCATCCCCAAAAGCATCCTTCCGCCAATCCTGGCCTGAATTTGCACCCGCCAGCTCACCTCATTTTTAAATTCTTGGGCCGCAACGCCAGCCTCCAAGTCTCTGTTAAAATGGCGGCGTTGTTATTGCCCCGTAGCACCCTTGAGTCCGTCTCTCGATCTTCCCAAGGTTGACGATTTTTTGCAGGAACTCGCTGCAATCCAGCAAACCGGCTCCAAGCGGATCGCCATCCTGGGTTCGCGCCACGTGCCGATTACGCATCAACAATTGATTGAAACCCTCAGCTATGCATTGGTGCTGGCCGGGAATCAAATTATTACTTCGGGTGCTACGGGAACCAACGCCGCTGCCATTCGCGGAGCCATGCGCGCCGATGCCAATTTGTTGACCGTGATTTTGCCCCAAAGTTTGGAGCGGCAACCGCGCGAATCTCGCGATCAATTGGAATCGGTGATTCATTTGGTTGAAAAACCAGAAAATGACCAGCTTTCTTTGGCGGAAGCCAGCTCCCTGTGCAACCACGAAATTATTTCCCGTTGCCAGCAGTTAATTTGCTTTGCCTTCCATGACAGTGTGACCCTGCTGCAAACCTGCCGGGAAGCTGAAGAACAGCGCCGGGTGGTCACGCTGTTCTATTTCGACTAGTTGATTCGACTTCCTGAAATTCGACTAGGTGAAAACGCATGATTTTGGGTTTTAGCATTCCCACTTTGCTGCTGGGTTCGATTTTTGTGGCGAGCTTTTTGGTCTATTTCCCTTACTTGGCGGTGGCCTATGCCCGGTTCCAGGTGGGGATGGATTTGGGCGCGCCCCGGGCCATGTTCGATCGCCTGCCGGACTATGGTAAGCGAGCCACTTGGGCCCACCAAAACAGCATTGAAACCTTTGCTCCCTATGCCGCTGCGGCCCTGGCGGCCTATGCCACCGGGGTCAACACCCCTGCGGCCGGTTGGGCAGCGGTGGCCTTTGTGGGAGCACGGGCGCTGTTTTCGGTGGCCTATTTGGCCAACATTCCTCCCCTGCGATCGCTGATGTTTGGCATTGGGCAAATTGCAATGATTTCGCTGTTTGTGCAAGCGCTCCAGCAAATTGCCTAGGGGGGCTGAATCCACGGCTGCATCAGTCACCATTGGCTAGTCTGGTTCATGGAAACTTGATCGTGAAGATTGATCACGAATTGGGCGATTCATTTTGTATTGGTTTGGATTGAAAAATTAGGGTTATGGCTGCGACGTTTTCCTTTGATGTGGTGAGTGAGTTCGATCGACAGGAGTTGGTCAACGCGATCGACCAATTGCAGCGAGATTTGAAATCCCGCTACGACCTGAAAGACACCAACACGATCGTTGAGCTGGGCGAAACCGATCTCACGATCGAAACCGCCAGCGAAATGACCCTTGAAGCTGTCACGGCCGTTTTGCGCGAGAAAGCCGCCAAACGAAAACTAGATCTGAAAATCTTTGACTTTGGCGACATTGAATCCGCGAGTGGCAACCGTGTTCGCCAAAAGGTGAAGTTGCAAAAGGGCATTCCCCAAGACATCGCCAAGCAAATCAGCAAATTGATTCGCGATGAGTTCAAAAAAGCCCAAGCCCAAATTCAAGGCGACGCAGTGCGCGTTTCTGCCAAATCCAAAGACGATCTGCAACTGGTGATCCAGCGCCTGAAGCAGGAAGATCTGCCCGTGGCGCTGCAATTCACTAACTATCGTTAGTCTCACCGGCTCCCCAATCCAGGAGCCGGCCCTGGCAACCCAAAACATTTTCAAGCACTTTGCCGTTGTGGCAAGGTGCTTCATCTTGGCAATGGGATACTGCCGCACAACCACGGCCAGATGCAGCGCGATCGCCCCGGTGGAATGGCCGGACTCGATCGTTATTGCAGCCACAACGGGTTGGCAAATGTCCAGAGACCACGATGTTGCTGGCTTGCTCAAGGACAAATTCTAATGCAACAATTTCGCATTAATTAGAATCTCTCTGTTGAGCCAGCGCGATCGCCATGACCATCACCACTTCTGAACAAGCCGCCGTTGAGCTTTATCAAGAGACGGCTGCCCAAGCCCGACACCCAGACGCAACCGATCCGCACGATCGCCTGTTGGTTTACCCTGCTTGGCTCTGGGACGGCTACATCCGAGAAGTGGAACTCCGGGAAGGCTTTGAAATCCAAGTCCATCACTACCGGCTGCGCGATCGCTGGGATGCGGCCCTGGCCGAGCGTGCCGAGTGGCTGTCGTTTCATTTCCACCTCTCCGGGCAGCACCAAGACAGTTACACCGAAGTCCACAACCTGGAATATGCCCTCTACGGCAGTGGTCTGGCCCCCAAGGATTGGATCATCGGCACAGACCGGAACCCGATCCTAGAAGTCCACATTTGGCTGTCGCCGCAGGTGTTTCAGTCCTTTGCGGGTCAAGACGGGGAACTCCCTCCGGCCTTGCGCCACCTTGTGCGGCCAGCCGACCAGCTCTACTACACCCGTGTGGGCAAAGTCTCAAGAGCCATGCAGCGGGTGCTGTGGCAAATCATTCGCTGTCCCTATCAGGGCATTACCAAGCGGATGTTTCTAGAGAGCAAGGCCCTGGAGGCGGTGATGCTGGTGCTGGCCGATGAGCTGAAAATTCAGCAGGAACAGCCATCAACCCATGAATCACCAAAGACTTGGGAAGGCGGCGCGGCGCTGGCGAACCTGAAGCCCGATGATATCGATCGCCTGCACCAGGCGCGATCAATCTTGCTGAAACACCTAGAGCAGCCCCCCTCATTGATGACTCTGGCGCAACAGGTGGGTCTGAACAGTCGGGCGTTAAAAGAAGGCTTTCGGCAGGTGTTTGGTCAGCCACCTTTTACCTATTTACATGACCATCGCCTAGAGCAAGCCAGACAGTTGCTCGAAACCGGCGAGCTAAAAGTGTCCGAAGTCGCGGCTGCTGTGGGCTTTGGCGATCGCAGTCACTTCGCCAAGCAGTTCAGAACCAAGTTCGGCATCAATCCCAAGCTCTATCAGGCCCAGCGCAAAAAGTTCTGCTAGCCCCCAAAAAAAGTACCGCGACTCACCAAAACGGCTTTGTTTTGCTGTTAGCCCTTGCTAGGCTCCTGAAAGTCTTTCTCAACTGCGGTGTGGGGTCATGGTGAATCGGTTGTCGGGTCTGGTTGTGGCGAGCGTGCTGTCGGTGGCAGGGCCGCAGGCCGTTTGGGCCGAAGACAACCCCATTCCTCGCGTCCAAGACCTTGGCCATCCTGCAACCAACCTACGGGAATGGCGAGCGCAAATTGAACGGGCCACCGTGCAAGTAACCGGCGTGCAACTGAACCGCACTGATACGGAACTTGAAATCGTCCTAGAAAGCGCCGAAGATCAGCCCCTGGAAATTGATGCGACTCAGTTCCGTACTGAGGGCAATAGCCTCGTTGCCGAGATTCCGAATGCCGTGCTGGCACTACCCGCAGGACAAGCCTTTGTGGCGGAGAACCCGATCGCTGACATCGCCACAGTGCAGGTGACGCAGCAAGACAGCAACACGATCCGGGTCAGCGTCACCGGAACCAACGCCCTGCCCACCACCGAAGTGACCCTGACCACCGCCGGCCTGGCCTATAGCCTCAACCCTGCCGGGGAGGAGCCAGACGAAGAACTCGTGGTTACCGGAGCAGGGCAACGGGGCTATCGCGTACCAAACTCCGCCGCCGCAACGCGAACAGATACGCCCTTACGCGATATTCCCCAATCGATTCAGATCATTCCCCAAGAACTGCTGCAAGACCAACGGGCTGACGTGACCAGCGCCTTGCTGAATGCGCCTAGTGTGCGGGTTGGCTCGCCGTCTAACTTTGACGCGGTGCGGGCCCAGGTGCGAGGCTTTTTCACCTCGCCCACCGTCGATGGCATAGTCGCACGGGATTTTAATGGGGTCTCTGCCAATATTGGCCCTGACCTCACGGGGATTGAGCAAATTGAAGTGCTCCAAGGGCCCAACTCCATTTTGTTTGGCTCATCCTCTCCGGGAGGAACGATCAACTTTGTCACAAAGCGCCCTTTGAGCGATCCCTATTACTTTGTGGAAGCGAGCGCGGGCAGCTTCGATTTTTACCGGGGCGAAGTGGATCTGTCTGGCCCCCTCGATCGCGACAAAAACATTCTTTATCGACTGAATTCTTCCTATCGCGACCAAGAGCTTTTCACGGATTCCAGCCGAACTAGAAACTTCGTGATTGCGCCAGTTCTGAGTTTTGCCTTGGGTGAAGACACCACACTCAGCGTTGAAGGCACTTACAAACATTTGTCCCGTGATAACGCCACCCACGGACTGCCGATTGTGGGCACAATTTTGGATAACCCCCTGGGGGATGTGCCGCGCAACCGCAACCTGACGGAAAGTGATGCTGAAGTTCGACAAACCCGAATTGGCTACAAGCTGGAGCATCAATTTAATGAAAATTGGTCATTAAATCATGCGTTTCGATATGGGTGGATGGAGTTTGACACCTTTGGCCGATTTCCGGGAGCGCTGGGTGCTGACAATCGAACTTTATCAACCAGCTTTTCTGACATTTCCGATCAGTATTTTGACTATCGGATGACTACGAATGTGGTGGGTAAGTTTGCGACTGGCTCCATTCAGCATCAATTATTATTTGGGGTTGATTTAGGGCGATCGGATATTGAGCTGAAGTTCACGGGGCTAGAAGGCCCGCCCATTGATTTGTTTGATCCCGCCTTTGGGGCATCGCCTGGCGCGGTGACCTTTAGCAGTGAAGACAGCATTGTGACCGATGAGCTGGGGATTTTGCTGCAAGATCAAATCACCCTAGCAGATAACTTGAAGGTGCTGATCGGTGGTCGGTTTGACATGTTTAGACAGACTGGCGATTTCGGCAATCCCGATCTGGTTCAGACGGGCGAGGCCTTTAGTCCTCGGCTAGGGATTGTTTATCAACCGATCGAACCGATTTCTCTGTATGCCAACTACAGTCGATCGTTTGAACCAACTATTGGTCGTTCTCGCGACGACAGTACTTTTGAGCCTACCCGAGGAACCCAGTTTGAAATTGGGGTGAAAGCCGATTTAAGCGATCGGCTTTCGGCAACTTTAGCGTGGTACAACATCACCCAAAAAAATGTGCTAACCACCGATCCCGTTGATGACAACTTCTCAGTGCAAACGGGAGAGCAGCGGAGTCGGGGTGTTGAACTCAGCGTGGCAGGGGAGATTTTGCCAGGGTGGAATATTTTTGCCAGCTATGCTTACAACGACGCAAGAATCACCGAGGACAATAACTCGGATCTGGTGAATAACCGTGTCCAACGCACTGCGCCCCATGCAGCAAGTTTGTGGACAACCTACGAAATTCAGGAAGGCGATTTTCAAGGGTTGGGATTTGGCGTGGGCTTGTTTTATGTGGGCGATCGCGCAGGTGACAACGCCAATACGTTTGAGTTGCCGAGCTACCTGACAACTGATGCCGCAATTTTTTATAAACGGAACGGATTCCGCGCGGCAATCAACATCAAAAACCTCTTTGATGTGGAGTACTTTGAAGGGTCTTTCAACCGCAACCGCATCTTTTATGGCGCACCGTTGACCGTGCAAGCCAGTTTTTCTTGGACGTTTTAACCCAGCGATCGGCGATCGCCCAGTATTCATCAGCCGGGGTAAGCATGAAATGGAATCACCACAAAAGCCTTTACCAAAATCACTCACTCGCCTGCTTTCTGCCAAACTCAGAACGATTTCTTTCTTCATTCATCGCTGGTTAGGTTTGGCGATCGGGATTTTGTTGTGCATTGCGGGTTTGACTGGCAGCGTTCTCGTTTTTTGGCACGAAATTGATCATTGGGTGCTGGTTCAGCGGCTGGGAACCGTTGTGCCTGCCGGGACAATAGTGCCCGTTGCTGCCATCATCGAATCGATCAAAACGGCCTATGGGAAAAAGCAATGGAACCTCAGCACGGTTGCGCCACCCCAATCAGCCCAGGAACCCTATCAAGCCTGGTTGGAAACCCCAGCGCATCACCATTGGCAGGTGTTTGTGCATCCCTACACGGGGCAAATTATGGGCGATCGGGAATGGGAAACCAGTTGGGTTGGCCTAATTTATGACCTCCATTACAAACTGCTGGCAGGGGAAACAGGAACCCTAATTATGGGCATTGTTGCGTTGCTGACGCTGATCTTGGGCCTCACTGGCATTGTGTTGTGGCCGGGCTGGCGCAACTTCATGGCTGGATTCAAAATCAAGTGGAAAAATGCCCATATCAAACGAACCAACTTTGATATTCATAAAGTTTCAGGCATTATTACTGCAATCTTTTTGGGCTTGATTGGGTTCACTGGATTTGCCTGGAATGTGCCTCAAGCCAAGGTGAATGAGGCGATTTATGCTGTTACTTTCACGCCCAAGCCAGCCCCGCCAGTTTCCAAGCCTATTCCAGGTCAGCAGCCTTTATCCATTGCTGAGTTGATCCAGCGAGCTGAAGCGGTGATTCCCGATGCGACGATGACCTATATCGTGCTCCCTAAAAAGCCGGAATCTCCATTGATTGTGAGCAAGCGGCAAACCCAAGAAAGCTCGCAATGGGGCAATACTAGAGTGGCGATCGATCAGTTTACCGGTGAGTTAATTCAACTGACTGATGGGCTGAAGCCGACTCGGGCGGAGGCGATTATGAGTCAATTTGATGCGGTTCACTTTGGGACTTTTGGCGGTCTGGCAACTCGAATTCTTTACGTTTTCGTTGGGTTGGCTCCCCTAGCGCTATTAATCACTGGTTTCGTGATGTGGAAGCATCGGCGCAGGGTTCCCAAGCCGGGCCATTCCTAAGTCAATGAATTTATTAGTTGCACTACGGATCTTGATTTGGAGGCGATCGCCCAACTCAGGACTGATGACCTGCTGAACCCCTAAAACCAATACAGCTTTTACCGAAAACGATTAGTACGCTATATCGAAGATGCTATGAGGCAGTTAGTAGCTGTGCAGTGCCCATCCTACGGGCCACTATCTCCCGCACCAATACCAAGCTTGCGGAGTATTTCCCAAACTGGTAGGAATGATCTAAATGTATGATAAGAGTATTTTGGTATATTATCAGCGTAGTACAAATTATCAAAATTCACCAAATAGATATACTCAATATATCTCAAGTATATCTTCCGAAGTAGACCGGTTTCATATATGTCTAGATTGTGCGTAAATACAGAACTAATGACGCTTGTTTTTACGCCATACCAGTCAGGAAGTGAAATTTCGGATTCTATTTTCTTATGATCTGTTGTTAGAAAGCATCGATCAAATTCACTTTTTACTATTTGAATTGCAAGTCCATGAAAGTTATATTCCAATTCTGAAAACCAATATTTTCTTGAATCTTCATCAAGTTGATCGTAAATAGATTGTATTTCTGAAGATCGTCCCTTAGCAGTCTCACCATAAACGACATCATTATCGCAAGAGTTTCTAAACGAGGCGAAAGGGTTTATGAAAACTGCATATATTACATTGGGGTGAGGGAGAATGTCTGCAATTTCTCCCCAATTTTGAGTAGCGTAGACAATCGCATGAAAGCCTTCTGCTTCAAGTCGATGAGATATTGAGCTTGAAATTGTATTTAAAGCCTTTCTAGAATAATCAGGGATTATTTGTTTATTATCTTTGTCTGTATCTATCCAGCCGCTTAGTTCTTCAAATTCTATGGCAACAGTGTACATTGATCTATCGTCGAGTAAATTATTTTCAAACCATTGGTAGTATGATGAATCTGGGTAGTAAACAGTTAGTATTATTTCGCCGTTATCCTGTTCTGATGGAATAAAAGCAGCAGAAGAGTGGTTATTCCATAACACTTCTTGTACAAAAGCATCTCTGACTGTTCTTGTTTCCATTGGTGCGATCAATATGGTATTTACACCTTGTTCTGCTAAACCAGGGAATATTGAGTAGAAATGATTTGCATAAGCTAAAAGTTCAGTAAAGGCTTGTCGCTCTGTCTGCTTTGATTTTTTTAGCTCAATAATCGTTAAGCCTATACATTCAGAATTGCCAAATAAGTCAATTCGTGTGGTTGAGTTGCCTTGCTTTTCTAGTCGTAACTCTTTTGCAGAAAGAATAAGTGACTCAAGACCATCAATAATCCGGTTGATTTTTTCTTCAACAATTTGTTGAAGCAATATACTTATTGGGGGAAAACCATCTCCATTCCAAACAATTGGATCACGTCGCCCTTTAATAATTTTGAACAAAGATTCTTTATGTTTTTCATAAATCAGATCCCTCAACTGATTTTCGCTTAATTTCATTTAAAGCCTTCCACAAATTTAGATACAAGATAACTCGTCTCGATAAAATATCGTCGAACAACTCCAGACCTACCAGCTAGTAGGGTGGGCATTGCGATCTAGCCAAAATGGTATCTATCCTTAAAACAGGAATTGCCTCTCCCCGGAGTTTGATTGGATAGCTTTCACTATGGACTATGGGTATAGGTGGACATTGCCCACCCTACTGGCTGGCTAGTATAGCTACTCA
This sequence comes from Limnothrix sp. FACHB-406, assembly GCF_014698235.1. Classification (NCBI taxonomy): domain Bacteria; kingdom Bacillati; phylum Cyanobacteriota; class Cyanophyceae; order Pseudanabaenales; family Pseudanabaenaceae; genus Limnothrix; species Limnothrix sp. FACHB-406. The sequence continues at coordinate 33,811 of NZ_JACJSP010000013.1, forward strand.
TCCTGTTTGAGGCTTTCGATAGCTGATACTACGTCCTGGAGAATTTCCCCAAACCCACTTAGTTGCTCATCAAATGCATCACCGTTAGCGGCGTAGAGTGAGTTTTGTCTCTCCATTTCCAACGCCTTTTTTGCTTGAATGACATCGGAAACAGAGATGTTGAACTCCTTGGCTAGGTGCGTTGCACTCTCCAAGAATGATCTCAAATCGCCTGAAGAAATGAGACGGTAGTTCCGTGGTTCCTGCTCGAATAATGTGCCCATAGTAATCTCCTCTATCAATCAGTTTCACACTGTCATTTTGGTTAAAGTTTAATACTTAGACTTTAACAACAGGATGACACCCTCATCTTCCGATCGTAGCTTCTGGCATTGTCAGGATCTATCAATTCGGCAAGACGATCGCCCGTGGAACCCAGCCTGCCCGATCGCCCACCAGAACCAACGCAGTGTTAGGCAATGGGCACAACATGGAGACGTAACCCAAGCACCTGTAAAACCTTGAGAACCGTAGCAAACTCTGGATTACCTTCGATTGACAAAGCCTTGTAGAGACTTTCACGCCCCAACCCTGTTTCACGGGCAATCTGGGTCATCCCTTTAGAACGGGCAACATCTCCCAACGCTGCTACGACTAGGCTCGGATCACCCTCTTCAAGAGCAGCTTCCAGATAAGCAGCGATATCTTCCTTGGTTTCCAGATGATCTGCTGCATCCCAAGAATGAGTTTGAACGATCGCCATAGAAACTCCCTATAGGTCGTTTGCTGAATCTAAGGCTGTTTAAATATCTCTTTCCTGAGTGCGTTGATTTTCTCCTGAAATAAGGATAGGTGGGCAATGCCCACCCTACTGGCTAAGTTGGAGAAATAGGGATAATTGCATTCTCTATCGGATCGATCAAATATAATGCCTTTTGATACATTAGTTGTTTCATAACATCAACGAACCATTTGCGAGCGCAAATTTCAAAAGCTATAATGCTTGAATCCACATCATGGTAAGCACCGTCTACAAGTTCAACTTCTATGTTCATAATAGGATATCTGTCAAAAATTTCTGATTCAATCGCTTCAGATAAGCCTCTTTGAATTCCAGGAATACATTCAGAAGGAATTTCAATCCCTAACTCAATTGCTCCAGATAAGCCTCTTTGAATTCCAGGAATATATTCAGAAGGAATTGCTCCTCCTCTTATACGATCAATAAAAGTAAATCCAGCGCCAGATTGATTTGAACGTAATCTAGCTACTATTTTGGCGTATTGCCTGGCACTACCGCTTGACTTTTGATGCGTGAACTCATGTTCCACATCTACATCATCGGCAATTTGTACGTAATAAGCCACATCTATTTCGCTCATATATTTCTTCCTCAGGAGCGTTTTTGCAAATAAGGCGGAATGTCAAGGGTGCGCTGAACTTTAATCTGTAGCGTGACTCATAAACTGGTCAACTTTTTTGCGTCGGCTCCAACGTTCTTGTTATTTCAACAGAGTCCCCCAAGATATGGGCGTGCCAGAAGCCTGAGCTTATCCATCACTATATTGCCGCCTCTAGCAACTCATGTCCTCAATCACGGTGGTCGAAGCGATCGCAACTCCTCAAATAACCCTGTCTAGCTGTTAGCCTGTCGTGGTTTCTGAGATTGTAAAAATTTACGAATTTGGCAAGACGATCGCCCGTTGTACCCAACCAGCCCGATCGCCCCGGGCCGTGAGATCCACCACCATTCCTGGTTCGCCACGCACCAGCCAAACCACCCGCGATCGATCGTCCGTCGGATCCATGTGGTCGTAATAGGGCGTAGTCGGTTGGTGCGATCGCCCCGCCAGATGACCCAAACTCACTTCCGGTTGACCGCTGATCAGCTCCGCACCCGGCGGTAGGGCGATCGCCGCGCGACAGGGTTGCACCGCCCCCTTTTCGATCGCCTTTTGCGTGCCATTGGTCGGCAGCCAGCCCGTGTTTTGCACCACCCACTCCACTTGGAACAGCCGATCGCCCAAGGATTGCGCCGTGGCCTTCACCGGTTCCAGGCGCGGCGAAATCAGCAATTGCCACAGCAGCCAGCGGGGAAACCGTTCGATTTCTCGTTCCAACAGGTGAGCCGGTGGGTTGCGCCAGGTGCAAATTTGGTTCCAGCCGCCCAGTTCCACCTTGCCCAGTTGCGGATGCTCCCAGGCGTACCAATCCACATAGCCGCGCCCGTCCAGCACCTCATCGTTCCACTTCAGCAGCGCCAAATCTTCCTCGATCGGGTGGTCGTCCAGCCATTCCAGCAGTTTCGGCGTTTTCACCCCCGCCGCTTGGGGCAAGTTCCACAGCTCCACCGTCCAGGCAAATAGCCCCCGCTCCTCATAGCACCAATCGTCAAAGGCTCCGGTCATCACGTTTTTCGGATGGTCGCAGTAGCCCTCAAACACGCTGGTGGCGGGGTAGTCCGTCAGTTCCGTGCCCTTTTGCCCGATCGCCCGGTAATTCAGCCAATCCGCTTGGGGCAATTCCATATCGGTGGCGTGGCTGTAGGGACGCAACAGCAGGCCGCCAAAGGTGTGAAAGGCCACGGCGGCGTTCAGGTTGGGGTGATGGGCAATGAAGTCCGCGATCGCCCGCGTTTCCGGCTCCGAGGTGGGATAGTTGCCTGCGCCGGTCTGTTCCGGTTCCGGTCGCCACTGCATCGGGAAATTGCGGTTTAGATCCAACCCTTCGATCGGGCGTGGCGTGGTGATCGTCGCGCCGTCGTAGCGATCAATCCGGCCCTCCGGCAGCAGTCGATAGTAAGTGCCGCCGGTTTCGATCGGGTCGCGCCGCACCAGCAACCGGGGATCGCGATCGGACACTTTCCAGGCCCCATTCGGATCGGGCACACGCATCCAAAGGATCCGCCCGTCCCCATCGATATCTTCCATTTGCAGTTCGCTGGGGCCGCCCGCCAACCGATCGCCCGGATAGGGTCGAGTGCTCGATCGCACAAATTTGGGGCGATCGGCCAGGGCCAGCTCGGCTCCGTCGGGATTCACGCGAGGGCAAATATAAAACGTCCGCGAATCCAGACAGCGGGTAACGTCCGGATCGCTGCCGTAGTGCTTTGTCAAAAAGTCGAGGAGATAGAGGCAGGCCGTGGAAGGCGCAAGTTCCGTGGCGTGGATATTGCCATCCACCCAGAGGGCTGGCTTGTGGCGATCGGGCCCCGTCTCGCTATTGGTGATGGTTAGTAACCAAATATCCCGGCCCTCGTAGCTGCGGCCAATCGATGCCAATTGGACAAGCTGCGGAAATGCGGCCGCGTAGCTCTGCAAAATCTCCGACAGTTCCGCATAGCGGTAGAGACGATCAAAAGAAACCTGACCCATGGGTGTTCTGTGTTCTTGGCCCAGCCCGACCAGAGGATGCATCGTGAATCACCATACCCGCCCATGCGGGGCTTGATCGGGATGCCGATTGACGTGAATTGACGTAAATCGACATGAAGACGTAAATCAAAAACGACTAACGCGAGATCTATGCCTGATCAAAACCCAATCAAAACCCAATCATGACCAAACCAAGGCTCATGCCGCCGGTTTGGGGCCGGTTGGGGGGAAATCAAACCCGGCCGGATTGTTCACCAACCAGGGCGATCGTGGCTCAGGAAGGGATGCCAGCCTTTGGATTCCAGCACTTTAACACCTCTATGAGGGGTCTTGCCCCCCATTGCCTCCACCCTTGTCGCAATTCCCGTACCCGCGCGATCGCGCCAGGCTATACAGAATCCTTTAGATTAGTTTTAAGGTTGTAAACATTTATTCACAGTTTCCCACCCCCTAGCTCAAAACATCGGTACTGATTTGGGGCTAAGGAGCCGCTGTGAGCCTGTTGCTAGCCCATTGTTGGGCTGTTGACTTGGTTGATGACGAATCCCCGGGATCTGTCCATGGATCCATTTATCTGGCTTATTTGGATCCCTTGGTCTGTTCATTTGGTCTGTTCATTTGGTCTGCTCACTGCAATCTGCCCATGATGACCTTTGGTGATTGCTCCGCCACCACGAGCCAACCCCGTCCAACTGCGTAATCTTGCCCTCTTGCCCCTCTCTGCACCATGTTTGAGTACTTTACCGATCGCGCCATCCAAGCCATCTTGCTCGCCCAGGAAGAATCTCGCCGCTTGGGCCACCGCCTCGTGGGCAGTGAGCAAATTCTGCTCGGTTTGTTGGGTGAACAGTCCAGCCCGGCGGCTCAGTTGTTGGCGGCGGCGGGGGTCACCCTGGAGGGGGCCCGGGCCCGGGTGGAAGCGCTGATTGGTCGCGGCGCGGGGATGGTTCCGGACGAAGTGCCCTTTACGCCCAAGGTGAAGGCCCTGTTTGAGGCGGCCTTGGCCGAAGCGCGTCAACAGGGCCAAAAGGTGGTGGCTCCGGAGCATTTGTTATTGGCGATTATTCGCGATCGGGACAACTCGGCAGTGAAGGTGCTGCGGAGTATGGATGTGGATCCCGATCAATTGCGGATCAACTTGATTCGGTTGCTGGGGGAAACGGCGGCGGTGGCCGCGGGCGATCGGGGCGAGTCCCGGCGAGAGTCCACGGGCGATCGCGCCGACAGCGGCAACATTTTGGCCACCTACTGCACCAACCTGACCCAGGCGGCGATCGAGGACAAGCTTGATCCCGTGGTGGGGCGCGATCGGGAAATTGAGCGCGTGGTGCAAATCCTCGGTCGCCGCACCAAAAATAACCCGATCCTGATTGGTGAGCCGGGCGTGGGCAAAACCGCGATCGCGGAAGGCTTGGCCCAACGAATTGCCCTGGCCGATGTGCCGGAAACCCTGCTCGATAAGCAAGTCTATTCCCTGGATATGGGGCGGTTGCTGGCGGGCACGCAATATCGCGGAGCCTTTGAAGAGCGGCTGAAGGAACTGGTCAGCGAAGTGCAGCGGGCCGGCAACGTGATTGTGTTCATTGATGAAGTCCACACCCTTCTGGGTGCGGGCGGAATGCAGGGCGGCCTGTCGGCGGGCAACCTGCTGAAACCGGCCCTGGCACGGGGTCAGTTGCAATGCCTGGGTGCGACGACGCTGGATGAGTACCGCCAATATATTGAGCGGGATGCGGCCCTAGAGCGGCGATTCCAGCCGGTGAAGGTGGGTGAGCCGACCCCAGCCGAGGCGATCGAGATTTTGCGCGGCCTCCGCAGCACCTATGAAACCTTCCACAACGTGCTGATGACCGATGAAGCGATCGCGGCGGCTGTCACCTTGGCCGATCGCTACATTGCCGATCGGTTCCTGCCCGACAAGGCGATCGACCTGATCGACGAAGCCGGTTCCCGGGCCCGCGTCAGCGTTGGCAAAAAGCCCGCTCACATCCGCGATTTGGAGCAGCAACTGGCCCAAACCGTGGAGGAAAAAGAGCAAGCCGTGGAAAACCAAGACTTTGAAACGGCGGCCAAACTGCGCGATCGGGAATTGGTAATCACCGAAGAATTGGCGATCGCCCGCCAAGCCCCCGCCACCGAGCGCCCCCGCCCAACGATTACCGCCGAAGACATTGCCGAAATCGTCAGCCTCTGGACGGGTGTACCGGTGACGCAGCTTTCGGAGGCGGAAGTGGGGCAACTGCTGAACCTGGAAGCGAAGCTACACGAGCGGCTGATTGGGCAAAACGAGGCGATCGAAGCGGTCTCGAAGGCCCTGCGCCGAGCCCGCTCCGGCCTGCGGAACCTGGAGCGCCCGATCGCCAGCTTCTTGTTCCTCGGCCCCACGGGCGTGGGCAAAACGGAACTGGCCAAAGCGTTGGCTAACTTCATGTTCGGTTCCGATGAGTCGATCATTCGGATCGACATGTCCGAATTCATGGAACCCCAATCCACCTCGAAACTGATCGGCAGCCCGCCAGGATTTGTCGGCTACGGCGATGGCGGCCAGCTCACGGAAGCGGTGCGCCGCCGTCCCTACAGCCTGGTGCTGTTTGACGAGGTGGAAAAAGCCCACCCGGACGTGTTCAACCTAATGTTGCAGTTGCTCGATGAAGGGCGGCTGACGGATTCCCAAGGGCGGGTGGTCAGCTTCCGCAATTCGCTGATCGTGATGACCTCCAACCTGGGGGCCAAGGCGATCGCTAAGGGTGGCGCAAACCTGGGCTTTGGTCTCGCCAGCGACAGCGCCGAGGGTCGTTATCAAGCAATCCGCGATCGAATCACCGATGAGCTGAAAAACTTCTTCCGCCCCGAGTTCCTAAACCGCTTGGACGAGGTGGTGGTGTTCCGCCCCTTGGAAAAATCGGAAGTGCGGCAGATTGTCGATCTGTTGGTGGTGCAAGTGGCCGATCGGCTGGTGGAGCAAGACATTCGCCTGACCGCGAGCGATCGCTTCAAGGACAAGGTAGCCGATGAGGGCTTCGACAGCAGCTTGGGGGCCCGCCCGCTGCGCCGCAAGGTGACGCAACTGCTAGAAGATGCCCTGGCAGAAGCGATTCTGTCGGGTCGGATCAAGGGAGGCGATCGGGTGTTGGTGGACTTGGCCGACAACGGTGAAACCCTGCTGGAGATCCAATCCCAGGCGATCGACCTGCGCTTACCGGCGAGCGTGAGCTAAGGAAGTTCGATCGGGGAGATCGCACCGTTTCAGATATTTGCGGGCAGCTCCCAGCTTGTGGGGCTGCCCGTCATGCTGTTCGATCGGTTGGCTACTGCATGCGCGTCAAATTGGGGCCGCCTTCGATAGGAGCTGTCGCACCAGGTGACGTAGCGGATGGGCGTTTGATCGTAATCTCACATCATTCCAGCTTCGATCGCAGAGATTCAATTTTTCTGGCGCGTGTTTCGGCTTTTTTGCAATTCAAAAGCTGCTCTAGGAAGCCCCGTTTAAACGATCGAGATAGGGCGTGCCATGTTTCTAGATATTGATTTTGCTGGAGGAAGGATTCTAGATCAGGCGGCAGGGTCAGATTTTCAACTTCATCAAGGGCACTCCAAGCACCACTGGCTTGGGCAATTTCCACGATTCTTAAGCCGTTTGGGTGCATTTGGTTTTGCTCAATCAGCTTGCTAATTTTTTCTTTATTCACTCGGCTCCAGTAGCTCTTGGGATTGCGGGGGGAAATTCGCAATTTGGTTCGTTCGGAGTCAACTTTGTTGGGCAGGCTGTCAATCCAGCCATAGCAAAGCAAAACATCAACGATGTCTGAATAGGTGAAATCTGCTTTGTTGGACGATTTTTTATAAAAGACTAGCCAAACTGAGTTTTTTTGGTGCCAGTTTTGGTCTAGCCATCTGTTTAAATCTTGCAGGCGATCGATAGAAATTGACTGAATTTCGGTCATGACATTGCTGCCAAAGTTTCATGATTTGTCAAACATCACGGTTGATCTAAACCAACTGTCATGGGATGCAGCGTGCTTGGAACTACGGGCCCACTTGGATTGTGGGAGCGATCGCATCACTTCATCGATCTTGGGGGATGAGGCGCGATCGCTACAATGGGAAAACGCCAGCCCGATCGCGACCAGCGTTCAACAGTTCTCACTCATCCCCAGCCTATGTCGGATCCTAAACGCCCCATCCCGAATCATGATGCTGGCTTTCCCTGGGTGCGATCGCCCCAACACCTGTGGCTGATCGGAGCGGCAATCTCGACGGTGATCCTGTGGCAACTGCCGTGGGGTCACCAAATTTTGTACCCCTTTTCGATTCTGGCGACTTGGTTCCACGAAATGGGTCATGGGGTTGCTGCGATGCTGCTGGGCGGGCGGTTTGAGACGCTGTTACTCCATCCCAGTGGTGGCGGAGTGGCCCAACACAGCGGCCAGCTTTGGTTGGGGCCGATCGGGCGGGCCTTGGTGTCGGCTGGTGGGCCCTTGGGTGCGCCTTTGGCTGGCTACGGACTGTTGCGCCTTTCCCAAAAGCGCTTGCCTCGGGTGCAGTTGGGGCTGTTTTTGTTGGGTTGTGCGCTGTTGCTGTCGGTGTTGTTGTGGGTGCGCACGTTGTTTGGGGTGTTGGCGATCGGGGCTTTGGGCATTGCGATCGCGTTGATTCCGCTCTATGGATCCCCTTGGGTGCAATATTTTGCACTGCAATTTTTGAGTGTGCAGGCTTGCCTCAGTACCTTTTCCCGGCTGGACTATTTGTTCACTGAAAACTGCACAATTCAGGGTGTGGCGATGGTCTCGGATACGGGACAAATGGCCAAGCAGCTTTGGTTGCCCTATTGGTTTTGGGGAGCGCTGTTGGCGGCGATTTCGCTTTATTGTTTGGGGTCAGGTCTTTGGCGCTTGGTGCGATCGCGTCCCGATGGGTTTTGAGGTTGATTAAAGGGCGATCTCCGTCGGCTCGGAATGGTGTTCGACTCTAGCGGTGGCTTTATTTTGCCGAACAGCGATCTGACCGCTCCAGATGTGTCCCATGTTTCTCGGGCCAGAATGCCCCGCAGTGTTCAATGCTTTGCGGAGGTTGTGCCCAACTTGGTGGTGGAAATTAAATCCCAGAGCGATCGGGTGGTGAAGTTGCGCGACAAACTCACCATGTATTTAGAGCAGGGCGCTGAGGTGGCCCTGCTGGTGGATCCCGATCGGGAAATCGTGGAACTTTATCGGCTTTTGTAGATAGCAACTAACCCATGCAACCCCAAGGCATATTGATCTTTTTTTGTGGAAAGATGGGGGCGGGAAAATCCACCCAATCACGCCAAATTGCCCAAACGTTAAACGCAATTTTGATTTCAGAAGATGACTGGCTCAGTCAGCTTTATCCCCAGGAAATCCAAGGATTGGCAGACTATATCCAGTATTCTCGCCGCTTGAAAGGTTTACTTAAACAGCACTTGGCAACGTTGCTGAAGGCGGGACTCTCAGTTGTGATGGACTTTCCCGCTAATACAAAAACCCAGCGGGCTTGGTTCCAAGAGCTGATCCGCGAGCATGATTTAGCTTATCGGTTCATCTATTTGGATGTGGACGATCAAACCTGTCTAGACCGCATTGCCCAGCGCCGCCAAGAGCAACCCGATCGCGCCCAATTTGACACGGAGGCGATGTTTCACGAAGTCACGCGCTTCTTTGAGCCGCCCACGGCTGAGGAGGGCTGGGTCATCGAGGTGATTTAACCGGTTGCCGCCGATCGCTCGGCCCGGTCAGGAAGCGCGATCGCCCCCAGGCCAGCGGCAACGCCGAAGCCACATCGGGGCAAGACGGGATAAGAAGTAGTAGGATTACGGTGTAAATTTGCCCCCTCTGGGCGATCGCCCGCTTCTTGCCCGGCCGGCAAGCCATCACCGATGTTGTTGTCTCGTCCCGTATGAGTTCTGCCCTTACCGAACTGGCGATCGTTGCGGCCTTGACGGTTGCGAACGGGATTTTTTCAATGTCGGAAATGGCGATCGTCTCGTCCCGCAAGACGCGCCTGCAAAACCGAGCGGAACGGGGCGATCGAGCGGCTCGCGCAGCCCTGGCCCTGGCGGAATCGCCCAACCAGTTTTTATCCACCATCCAGATTGGCATCACCCTGATCGGCATCCTCACGGGGACTTTTGGGGGTGCTTCTTTGTCGGCGGAGTTGCGGCCAATCCTGGAAGCCGTGCCACCATTAGCCCCCATGAGCGGGGCCCTGTCGGTGGTGATCACCGTGGCGGGCATTACTTATCTTTCGTTGGTGGTGGGCGAGCTGGTTCCCAAGCGGTTGGCCCTGGGCAATCCAGAACAGATTGCGGCCAATGTGGCGCTACCGATGCGGTGGTTGTCGCGGATTACGGCTCCGGTGGTCTATTTGTTGAGCCATTCCACGGATCTGATTGTGCGATCGCTTGGAACCACGGTTTCCAGCGAGCCGCAGGTGACGGAAGAAGAAATTAAGCTGCTGTTGCAACAGGGCACGGAAGCGGGCACGGTCGAAGAAGCCGAGCAGGAGATTGTAGAGCGGGTGTTGTCGCTGGGCGATCGGCCCGTCAGCTCCGTGATGACTTCCCGCCGAGAGGTGGTGTGGCTGGATTTGGATGCGCCTTTGCACGAGACGATCGAGCAAATCATCAACAGCCACCACCAGCGATTCCCCGTCTGTCGCGACAGTTTGGATGAAGTCGTTGGGTTCATTCAGGTGAACGACCTGTTGGCCCAAACCCTGATGAATCAGACCCTAAATTTAACGGACTGCCTGCGTCAGCCGTTGATTGTGCCGGAAACCACGGGCACGTTGCGGATTTTGGAGATGTTCCGCGAAACGGGTCTGCATATTGCATTGGTGGTGGATGAATACGGCGTGGTGCAAGGGTTGGTGACGATCAACGACATGCTCGAAGCGATCGTGGGCGACCTGACCGATGTGGATGAGGAAGACACGCCCAAGGTGGTACAGCGGGAGGATGGTTCCTGGCTGGTGGATGGGATGTTGGCGATCGAGCGGATGCGCGATGAATTGGATATGGCTGAACTGCCCGGTGAGCGGGAAGGACGCTACCAAACCGTGGCGGGCTTCGTGATTGCTTCGTTGGGCCACATTCCCAAGGCCACGGACACGTTTCACTGGAATGGCTTCCGGTTTGAGGTGGTGGATATGGATGGCAACCGGGTTGATAAAATCCTGGTTTCCAAACCCAGCACGGCTCCGAGCGCTTCAGAGCCGCCCACGGCTGATTAAGGGCAGCGCGACCTCAGGATCACGCTTAAATCACTTAAATTCCTTGGGGCCGAGGGCGATCGCGCTGGGCAACTGTCACAGTGTCTTGATGGGATGAGCGATGGGAATGGGCGGTGTGGTTGGGGTCGATCCAGGTGTATTGGCCAGGTTCATTGCGTTGACCAGTTGGTCAGCGGGTTGATGAACGGATTGATCACGAACCGATCATCCCAACCGTGATCGCCTCCGAGATTTTTTGATTAATTTCGATCGACCCATTTCCCGATCGACCCACTTCCCGATCGGGCAACTTTTGCAGTCAATTAATGTACGATATTCAAAATACGCTCTGACAGATTTTGGATCAATTATTCAAAACCCAATTTAGGCTACCCATCAATTGTGGGCAAATTGCAAAATTCAAAACTTCTAATCTTATAACAAATTGTGCTTTGTCAGGTAAGGGGTGATCACCTGACCCCCTTGTGGAAAACTGCCCGATCGGGGCAAAATCTGTGGAAAACCTGTGGAAAAGTACCCCTATTCTGTGGAAAACCTGTGGAAAAATACCCCTCTTTCTGTGGAAAAAAAAAAGTGTCTGTGGAAAACTTGACTAAGTATAAATACCCTGTGGAAAAATACCCCCCCTTTTTCCACAGGGTTTTCCACAGGGTGTGATCGCTGAAAGGTTCATGAAATAAGGATTTTTTTGAGTTTTCCACATTTCCACAGGGCCCTACTACTACTATCTATTTAAAAAATAAGAAAGAGAAGAAGAGATAGATAGTCCAGCCCAAAAATTTTCTTGGAAACGGCCAAAATTCTTCGGGGAGACGGTCTGTTTCTCTCGAACTCAGGATCCAGTTTTTAGCCTAGTCGATCGAGCCGGAATCGCAACCGACCAGTGAGGCAGTGGCCGCTAGGGGCTGGAGACGACAGGGTTCGAGCTGGGCTGAGTTTGAAACCCAGCGGTTGACGGATCCGAAAACGGCTAAAACCCAGACAGAATCAGGATCTGAGCGCTCAAAGTTCGCTGCGCTTGAGGCCGAGCCGATCGGCAAGTCTGAGGGCGATCGAACCCTTTGAAAACGGCTAAAACCCAAGCCAGGCTTTGATTGTTGCGATCGCGCTTCGACTTTCCAGCAGGCGATCGGGCTGCAAAGTCACGGGTTACTCCCGATGGCCAAAACGGCGATTTTGGGTTAAACTCAGGGCTGCTCATCGGGGCCAAATTTCCCCCGGCGGCGGTCGCCGTTTTCCACAGAACAGCCCCGAAACCCAAGCCCCAGAAGCCATGAAGCTGCTTTGCGCCCAAAGCGACCTGAGTGCCAACCTGTCCCTGGTCAGCCGTGCCGTCCCGTCACGGCCGACGCACCCGGTTTTGGGCAATGTGCTGCTGACCTGCGATGCGGGCACTCAGCGCGTGAGTTTGACCGCCTTTGACCTCAGCTTGGGCATCCAGACCAGCTTCCCGGCGGAAGTGGAAGATTCTGGGGAAATCACGTTGCCGGCCAAGCTTTTCGCGGACATTGTGGGCAAGCTGCCCAACGGCACGGTGTCGCTGGATGCGAACGAGGACTGCTCAGCGGCAATTTCCGCCCAGTCCAGCCGCTACCAGATTCAGGGCATGAGCGCCGAAGAATTCACAACCCTGCCGGTGGTGGAAACGGGCGAAGCGGTTTACCTGCCGGTGGCGGCGCTGTTGGAGGGGATGCGCGGTTCCCTGTTCGCCGCCAGCAACGACGAAACGAAGCAGATTTTGACCGGGGTTCACCTGTCGGTGGAGACCGATTCCCTGGAGTTTGCGGCGACCGATGGCCACCGGCTGGCGGTGGTGCGGGCGGCAATGGTGGAGGACGAAGAGACGGAAACGGGTACGGTGGAACCCTTTGCGGTGACGGTTCCGGGTCGGACGCTGCGGGAGCTGGAGCGGATTTTGGCGGCGCAGCAGTCGAGCGAACCGGTGGCCCTGTACTGCGATCGGGGGCAGTTGGCCTTGCAGTGGGGAGATTATTACCTCACCAGCCGCACCCTGGAAGGGCAATACCCGGCTTATAACCAGCTCATTCCCCGCCAGTTCGATCGCCAGGTGACCGTGGAGCGGAAGTTGTTGCTGGGGGCGCTCGATCGAATCTCGGTGATTGCTGACCAAAAGAGCAACCACATCGTCAAGTTCTCGATCGACGCAACGAACCAAAGTCTAGGCATTTCCGCCGATGCACAAGATGCGGGCAGCGGTCGCGAAACGATCGAATCGGCCCAAATTTCCGGTGAGGACATCGACATCGCCTTCAACGTCAAGTACTTGATGGAATCGCTGAAAAACCTGACCACAACAGAGATTCAGCTTCAAATGAACACGCCCACCAGCCCGGTGGTGATCACGCCTTTGGGTGGCGCAAAGGCAACCCATTTGGTGATGCCGGTGCAGGTGCGGAGCTAGGTTCAGGTTGACCGCAGGCGTTAATCGCTTGATGTTGTTGGTGTTAACTGCTAGTTCAGTTGCCCTTGCTTTTACCCTTGCTTTGGAATTTCCTAGCGTGGGCTAAATATTTTAAAGATTATGCCCGTTGCGGTTTCTAGCAGCCCCAGGAAGCCCAGTGAAATGCAACTGACAAGGGATGGCTCGAATTTCCAAAATCAGCGGCTTTTGCGGCAGTTTTTGCCTCCGTTGGGCCAATGGCTGGGGATTGTGGGGGCCATCGCCTGCTGCTGGGCCGCTCCTGTTTGGGCAGAATCAGCCCCGATACCAGCCCCGATGGGGGTGTCGCCGTCCATGACTGACCCCAGCACTTTGGCGAGTGCTCCGGTCAGCGCCCCGATCGCCATTCCTGCCACGCCTAACCCACAACTGGCACAAGACCTCTTAATCAATCCGGGTGATCCGGGGGTTTTTGATCGGTTCTGGGCCGACCTGGCTGGATCGCAAGTGATTTATCTGGGGGAAGTTCACGACCGATCCGCCGATGTGCCGATCAAATTGGAGGTTATCCACAGGACTTTTCAACAGGTGGAAAACTTTTCGCGCCAGGGTCAGCCCGGCCGGCTGGTCATTGCGCTGGAAATGTTTCAACAACCGTTCCAGTCGGCCTTGGATGACTACTTGGCGGGGCGGATTGACGAAGCCACCCTGCGCGATCGCACGGAATTTGACCAACGCTGGGGATTCGACTGGGAAATTATTGCGCCGATTTTGCGGTGGGCACGCGATCGGGGTGTGGCCGTGGTGGCCTTGAACCTGCCCGTGGAAGTGACTCGCCAAATTGGTCGCCAGGGCTGGGATGCGCTCCCCGCCGAGGCTTGGCAATGGTTGCCCCCGCCCAATGAATTGCAACTGGGGTCTGCGGGTTACCGGGCCTGGTTGCGAGAAATTTATGACGAAATTCATCAACAGCACGGAGCCAGCGCCCAAAGTAGCGCCCAGAGTTCTGGGAGTGCCGATCGCACGGAACGCTTTAACCGATTTTTGGCCGCTCAGGCCGCTTGGGACGAAACCATGGCGGCGGGCATTGCTCGGTTGCTGCAACGGCCGGGCGATCGGGTGGTGACCATTTTGGGTCGTGGCCACATGGTCTATGGGTGGGGCGTGCCCGATCGGCTGGCCCGGCGCAAACCCGATGTGGTGCAGCGATCGATCCTGTTGGGCCCCCTGGAAGCCCCCGAAATTTACCGCGATGGACGATCGATCAGTCACTACTGGTGGCCCAGTGCCCGATCGGCCCCGTGAAATTACTGATTAATCCAAGGGTTGATTAGTAATATTATGAGTCAGCATTATGAGTAAACGAGACCAACTCATGCTTAACAGCATTGCTTAGGGTTTGTCATCGTCTTTGGGAGAAGTGAGTTGAGCTTTGCTTCAGTTTCGGATGCTCCGACGTTTCAGGAGCGAGTTGCGCATCTGACCGAACAGCTTGAGCGATTTGCTCAAAAAGATCTTGATCCAACGGTTCGTGATGAATTAGCACTCGACATTCTGTGCGATCGAGATACCTTGCAAGCCATCCTCAAGGACTTGGCAAAGCATCAGCAACTGGAAGCCGCCACCGTTTCAGAAATCGACGCGCTCGATCGTCGCCTGGCAACCCTGGACTCAAAATTTCTGGCCATTGCAGCCTTGCCCCGTTGGCGAGATACCTTTGATCCTGGCCCTAACGCCTGGTGGTGGTTTCCCGAAGCCGAAGGCTCCAAGCCCAAAATTGCAACCCGACGACGGGAAATTTTCTGGCGGGGGGTGTCCGTTGTGTCCCTCCTGGCCACTGCCAGTGCCGCCAGCACCATCCTGCCGGTTTTCTCGATCGGGGGATTTGGCTTAGGAGAAGCCCTGGCCAGCGCCGGCCAGGTGACCGGGCTGGCCGTGTTGGGGCGTGGCGTGCTCACCCCCGAAGGAACCAAGGCCCTCAAACAGTTTTGCGCGAGGTTTTCGATTCCCGGCCAGTGGTATAGCGAGGCGATCGCCGCCTTTTCCATCACCCTTGGCGCTTTGTCCATGTGGGCCGCCCAAGACGGTCTGCCCCGGTGGTTTAACTATGCCGCCAATCAGCACTATCAACAGGGCGAGCTAGAGGAAGCCCGTGTAAATTATCAAAAAACGCTTTCTCTGATGCCCAACAATGACGAAGCCTCATTGGGGCTGGGATTGGTTTATGAATCCCTGGGGCAACTCAAAGAAGCTGGCGATTCTTATCGGCAAGTGGCTGACCAAGGCGACCCGATCGCCCTCAGTCGATTGGCACGAGTTCAGTTCTCTTTGTTGCTGAAAACCAAGCGATCCGACACGTTACTTCGCAATCAACAAACCTCGGAAGTCGAAGCCCTTTTAAAACTGGCACTGCACCGCATTGACATGAGGGGTCTATCAACCATTGATGCCGCTAACCAGCGCTATCAAATCTACCGAAATTTGGGGTGGTTGCGTTGGTGGCAACGGGATTATATCGGTGCGGAATCTGTCTTGAAACGTGCCATTAGAGAAGATGAATCTTTTCCCGAAAAACAGCTTGGCACAGGTCTTTCCCATTGCTTGCTGGCTCAAATTTATCGTGAAGAACAACGGGAGACGGAAGCCACTGCGGAATACAACATCTGTGTGCAAAAATCGCGGCCGGAAACCCTCACAGAATATGAATGGTTCTTCCAAGTGGGGCAAGGACGGATGGCGACCTGTGTTGATACCAGCGCTGTGATGCGCGGCACAAGCCGAGAGATTATCCGAAAACTACCCCTTTGTACGGAAGACGATCCAGGGCGCAAGAATTCTGTTGCGCCGGATCCCACTCAACCGGTCATTCAGTCATCGCCCAGCTCGATGACCGGAACCGTTGCACCACCTAGCCCTTAACCCAGGAAAGAGATTGAAGAGGAAGAGGGTTCCCGATCGCCCGTTGCGCCACTCGATCGACTATCCAAAACCGATTGGGTCAGTTGGACAATTTCCGGAAACGCAAAGTTTTCCGTTAAGTGGGTCAGGGTTTGAAAGAGGTCGTAATAAGGGCTAGGAATCTGTTGCAAGAGTTGAGTAATGGTTTGATCAGAACAGGTAAGGGCCGCATGGTGTAAAGCGGCAATCCAAGCCTGGGGCATCACCGATAAATCCACGGTGGGTGGCTGGTTGATCGCGCCTAGGGAGCTGACAGAGCGATCGGGCACATCGGTTCTGAGTTCTGCATAACGGTACTTTAAGGGCAAATATTTTGCCATCATCTGAAAGGGTTCATCGAGGGCAAAAGGCTTGCTCATATAGTCATTACAACCGGCTGCGATCGCCAGCGAAGGATCATCGGCAGACCCCTGGGCCGTAATGGCAATGATCGTGGTTAAGGAAAAGGGTGCTTGATGCTGACTTTCCCAACGCCGTTGCTCCAGAGTGCGAATTTTTCGCGTTGTGGCATAACCATCTAATCCTGGCATTCGCAAATCCATCCAAATCAGATGGGGCTGCCAATCTTGCCATTGGGCGATCGCTTCTAAACCGTTTCTTGCTTCATGAATTTGCAAACCCAAACAGGACAGTAGCCGCACCAAAAGCTGGCGATTTTCTGTTTGATCATCCACCACCAAAATCCGATAGTCCGTGCGATCGCTCGCTAACCCCACAATTTGGGGAATCGGCGTATTGGTTTGCGATATCGCCTGATGAGTCACCAAAACAGGGAGATAAAAGCGGAAAAGGCTGCCTTGGCCCAGTTGGCTTTCAGCGGTAATTTCTCCACCCATTAACTCCACCAGTTGGCGACTAATGGCTAAACCCAAGCCGGTTCCACTATGGGCATCTTGGTGATCCATTGCCTGCACAAAATCATCAAAAATGGTTTCCAAATGTTCAGGAGCAATGCCAATTCCACTATCTTGAACCTCAAACAGTAAGGTGGTTTGGGTGGGCGTAGAGGGCGATCGCTCCGTTGATGCGCCATTCGTAGCAACCGAATTAGGAATAGGTGTTATCTCTGAGGAAACTGCCTCAAAATCAGGAATATTTGGGGGTGAAGTTTCCGTAACAGGGGGTAACTGGTTTGGGCTGCTGTTGTGGGAACGTAGCCGCACTCGAATAAAGCCTGTTTGCGTAAACTTCAGGGCGTTGCTAATCAAATTAATCAAAACTTGCTCTAGCTTTCGGCCATCAACCAGGGCATGGGTGGGTAATAATTCGGCCAGTTGTAAATCTAGCTGTAGTCCCTTATGTTGGGCTTGCAACAAAAATAGATCGGCCACACTTTGCATTAATTCCCGCAGGTTAATGACCTGAGGCGCGAGGGTTAATTTACCGGCTTCTATTTTAGATAGATCTAAGATCTCGTTGATGAGTTTTAAAAGATGCTCACCACTGCGATAAATTCGCTGTAAGTCGTCCCGCTGGGTGGGTGACAAAACCGCTTCTCGCTGCAAAATATTGGTAAATCCAAGAATAATGTTGAGAGGGGTTCGGAGTTCATGGCTCATTTTGGCCAGGAAGGTACTTTTCGCACGGTTAGCCACTTCTGCGGCCTCTTTGGCTTGATGTAACTCCCGTTCCACTTGTTTTCGATCGCTGATGTCACTGAGGATGCCAATCAGGCAATCTTGACCTTCCAAATAGCTGATGGTGGCTGAGAGCAGAACCGTTTTAATTTCACCAGATTTGGTGCAAAATTCCGTTTCAAATTCGCGAATCCATCCCTGCTCTTTCACGATATTTCGAAACTCAATCAAATCATTGGGATCTTTCCAAAGCTGCATTTCAGTGCAGGTTTTGCCCACCATTTCCATGTGAGAATAGCCCAAAATTCGTGTGAAATTATCATTAATATTCAAGCAATAACCATCATTGACTTTGGCAATCCAGGCGGCTTCTGGGCCGGCTTGAAAGATGGTGGCGAATTTTAATTCTGATTGACGCAGGGCCAGTTCCATCCGTTTTTGATCGGTGATGTTGGTGATGGTTCCCACCAGTTTCACCACTCGACCCTGTTGATCAAAAATCGGCTCGCCGCGACTGATCAGATAGATGATTGATCCGTCGCGCCGTTGGATGCCATGTTCGATCGTGTAGGGAATTCCTTGCTCGATCGCCTCCGTGACCGTGGCCACAAATCGCGGGCGATCGGCCTCGGGGAGCAAATCAAAAAGGTCAGGATGGCCCGGTTCTTGGGCATCGGGTTCCAATCCCAAAATGCGAAACTGTTCCGCAGACCAAGTGCTTGTGCCCGTCGCCACATCAAATTCCCAACTGCCCACCTGGGCAATCCGTTGGGCTTCCGTGAGGGCCGCCGTTTTCTGGGCCACCTGTTGCTCCAGGTCACGGGCATAGGTGTGGCGGAGTTGGTCGGCCGCTTGCAAGGCTCCCACCATTTGCTGAAAGGCTTGGGTTAAGCGATTCACTTCCGCCACCCGCGTTTTGGGCAGGGGGTTGGCATGTTGGCCGGCGGCGATCGCCCGGGTTGCTTCTGTCAAATTTCGCAGCGATCGGCTCAAGCGTTTGGCCGTCCAAGTGCCCGTTCCCAAGGATCCTGCCAAGGCCAACAAACAAAACCAAAGATTTTGGCGATGATTAGCCTCAATCTCACCAATGAAATCGGCTTCCGGAACCGCCGTGACCACAAGCCAATGCAATCCATAGGCATCTTGGTAGGGGGTGACTTTCGTAAACAACGTGCCATTTTGAAAGGCTAATCGCCACCGTTGTTCCGTTTGAATGGCTTGCCATTGGGGATCTTTTTGTTGAAGTTGCTGGGCAATGGCCCTGGTTTCTGAATTACGACTTTGGGCCAGCGATAATCTTGTGGGATAGGGTTGGTTGGGTTGCTGAATGTAGGGCAATTCCAGGGTTGAAGTGGCCACCAAATTGCCCGATCGATCCACAATAAACGCCTGACCTCGGGGCGAAATCTGCAACTGATTGAGGAAGGTATTCAACCCCGACAATAAAACCGTGCGGCTTAAAACGCCGCGAAAATTGCGATTGCCATCATAAATTGGCAACAATGCATCAATGCCCAACATTGGAATCACGCGATGGGTGTAAACCGGTGACCAAGTGGGCTGGCGACTATTTTGGGCCCGTTGAAACCAGGCCGTTTGTCGCACATCATCGGTAATTTGATAGGCGGCTTCCAAGGGTTGCCCTTGGTCATTCACACGCGAATAGAGGCGCTGGTTGGGCAGGTTGGGGCTGGCCTCTGCCAGGAACTGTGTACCTACGGGATAGGATTTGCCCGTCAACTGCTCAATTTGTTGGCGCAACTCCAAATTGACCGATCGCACATAGCCCACCAGCAAGCCCCGATCGTTGGCAAACATGGTCGCCACCAGACTGGGATCCGTGGCCATCTGTTGCCACAGATAATCGCGCCAAGGGGTGGAGTCATCCAACGGCAGCTTGCCCCCTTGGATCGCTCGGCCATTGGCGGCCAAGGTGTGTTGTTGCTTGCTGAGCAGACTATCCACATGATCACGCACCCGGTGATCCACGGCATCCAGCAGGCGATTGGCCAAATTTTCTACGGAGGTTTGGCCGCTGCGGTAGGACCAATAGCCGACCAAGCTCACCGCCCCCACCACCTGCACCACAAAGGGAACCGTCAACACCCAAAACAGGCTGATGGCCGCAGAGCGATTGGCCACAGATCGATCGGGCTGATTTTGGCCATGCCGCAACAGCGAAATCCGTTGCCAAAGGCCTTGGATCCGACGAGGGAGCCGCATTTTTCGCCAGCGTGGCTGTTGAAGATTCATAGGCTCATGCGGGACTGACGGGGCAATTCAGGCGCGTTCAGGGGCCCTTGTCCTAGCGGTTTGGGAAATGACGGGGAGACTGGAGGCAGCGGCTTGGGTCGGAAATAGTCGGTTTGATTTGGGGCATGGGTGGGTAGTGGCATCCCAATCGCTCAGCGGTGGATGACCTGACTGCAATGGTGCGATCGACCGGTTTGCAATCCTCGACTGCGATCACAATCGGGGCCCGATCGCAGTTCGATCGCGCTGTTGCCTAACCAATCGCTTACAACTGGTATTAACACTATCAGCGACTGATGATCTGTAACGCTATCTACCTACTAATCGAGTAGATCTACTGAAGTGTTAGAAATATCACAGTGTTCTTTGCTCGATCGCTTGAACTCATATTGATAATTCTATTGATATCAACTTATGGAACTGAGGTTTTATAAGTTTTGTAAGTGTGCTGATCTGGCAAGAAATTGCCCTTGATGGCTCAGATTAGTTGAAAGTTTGATTCACCTAGTCAACCGCTGAAAAATTACCTTAAATGACTATACCAACCCATGAGAAAGAATTTTGGCTTGCTGGAAATTACGGCGAGTTAGTCCACCAGAGATCACAAGAATCCCAGGATGACAACAATACGAGTCCCTTGATTTTGAAAAGGGTAAATTGTGCAAGATTTGATCTGGGCTTAAGGATACTTAAAATTCCAGCAGAAACCAGATTGGGAATCGGCTATTCTGGACTAGGCCTTAACCTATGATTCGGGTTTTTGATTCCGCAAAAGTTAGGATAGTCAGTGTTAGAAAAATAACCCAATTGTCTTGGGCAGGGTGGCAAATTAGGTCACCTCATCAATGCACCCAAAATACTCCTGTTTTCCCCAAGGGTGATTGCTAAAGTTTTGTTCTGGAACTGACGCTTGGCAACCTGAGCCATCGCGGCGGTTGGCTGGGATGCCAGGGGCTCGGGTGAAAGTGCAACCGTGTTGATCAGGAATTTTTGATCAGAAATTGGCGAAGATCATCGGCTAGGATCGACGCAACTTTCAGGCCGTTTGGATAACTCCCATGTCTGCGACAGCATCGTTTATTCGCCAAAGCCAACTGCTGGGCCGCTTGGTGCTCGATCGCGCCACTACGGAAACTCTGGGCCATGTGGCCGCCCTGTGGGTGGATCCGCGAGCAGCCCGGGTGTTGGGGATTGTGATTCGATCGGGGCCGTTGCCGCTGAATTTGTCCTTGAAGTTGCCGCTGGGTGGCCCGTTGCGAGCCTGTGCCTGGGGTCAGGTGGTGGCGATCGGGGCGGATAGCGTGTTGGTGGATCTGGGAACCCAAGGGGAGAGCCTGCAACAGCCGGAGGGAGCCTTTGACCTTGTGGGTCACGAGGTTTGGACTGACGGAGGCAATCGAATTGGCACGGTGGCGGATCTGGAGTTGGATCCAGCCGTGGGCCGGGTCGATCGCTACCTCTTCCGGCGCGAAGGCGTGGCGGATGTGGCCTATAGCTTGCCGGCCGGAGCGGCCATCAGCGGCGGGCCCAAGCGGCTGTTGGTGGTGACCCAGGCGGCCGAGGCGGCCGAGGCGGTTCCTTTGACGGCCGCTTGGGATCAGGCTTTGGATTCGGTGCAAACTTCGGTGCAAACCACCCTGCGCCAAGTGCAGGAAAAGACAAAGCCGATCGCCGAAACGGCCCGCAGTCGGTTTGCGGATTTGGCCCGGGAAGCCCGCGATCGGGCCAAGTCTTTGGCGGACACAGCCCGCACCCGCGCCACGGAGCTGACAGAAACCATGCGCGATCGCGCCGATCGCCTGACCCAGGAAAGTCAGTCACCCCAGCGCGATCGCCCCGCTGGAAATTTGCCCGCCGCCCCAGAGAATGCTGCGACGGATGATGATGATCCGATCGACCTGTGGGATGAAGATTCCCCCGCGATCGACACGCCCGCAAGCCCGATCGAAACCGATTCCCACCAGCCACCTCAGCCACCTAACGCCTAGGAAGCGCCTCAAGGCTGAATCATGCGTCTTCGCCATTGGCTGACTGTAATGAATCCTGGGCAGAAGGGCGATCGGGCGGCTGCACTGGCAACAAGTTCTGTTCTTTCAGATAGCCCAACAGCCAATTCACCGCCGTTGCCCGTCGGGTTTTGCGGGGCACTAATTCCCCCACCTTGTAGCCCTTGAAGCCCAAATATTCCTTCAGCAATTGCTTATTCTCGGCGGGAATCGATCGAGTCAGCTTCACCGTGGCTGGGCGGCTTTCAATAAAGTTCGGCGGTTCTGGATAATCCCCTTGCCAGTCCGCCGGAGCCAACCAAGCTTGGGTGTTTGGATCCCATTGGTAACCCAACCCATGCCACAGCAGTTGATTTACCCGGTCATCCTCTAGTTGATCGTCTAAAATGTCCCACAGCAGCTCGATCGTGAGACTGGGCAAGCGATCGGGGAATCCGTCCGGTAACGCCACCGTTGAGCGTTCCGTGCAGTTTGGCTCCTGACAACTACTCATGAAAGACCTCTTTTCAGAACCGCAATTAACTTATGAGTCTTGTCAATTTATTACATCAAAAAATGGCATCAAATTGTAATGAAGTCTAATCAATGATATTCAATCAATCAAGTTAAATTTATTCTATCTTGATATTCATTCCTGTAATTCCTTGACTCGATCAACACTCAGTTTTCTCTAAATCTTCTATCTTGACTGTCCTCTTGCATTCACCCTGGAATGATTCAGCATTGGTCTAGTCCGCACTTGATTGCAAAATCATTCCTTGCTCTAGCAGCCTGAACCAAAACCTAACCATTGGGATGCATGAAAAACACAACTCTCGATCGCTCGATTTTGGAGTCCCATTGCATTTGCTTCTTCATCCAATCCTTAATTTAAGTAATCATCAACCAATCTTTGCTGAATCTTTAAAAATTCCCCTTGATTCCGCCAAATCTTAAAGCTAAGTTAGATTCCATAAGGGGTCATAAAAGCGACGCGGAATGCCACGCGGTCGAACTTTGCTCTCAATACCCATCCTCTTGTGGAAGATATGAAATCTTGGTTTGCCCCCAGCGTTGCACTTGCAACCATTTCGCTGAGTTCCATCGCAGCTCCCGCCCTTGCCCTCAGCATCAGCTACTCCGATGCCTACGTGCCGGATGCCAGCACGGTTACGACCCTGAATGCTATTGATGCATTTACGGGCGGCCTCACAGACGCAGAAGCCCGAAATGGCCTTTATGGTTTCACGGATATTGAAGAAGTCCTGTCGATTCAGAAGTTCGATCCTAGCCTTGGAACTCTGAAATCAGCCAAGTTGACCTTTGATACGGGACTTTGGCAAAAGGCTTACTACGAGCACCTCGGTCGTTTGCGCCCCGGCAACGCAGCAGCCATCAAATTTGATTTTGAGGCTAATTTAAACCTGACATCCAGCGGCGGCACGTCAGTTTTTGATATTCCCCTCACGGGTGCTCATGATTTTACGGCATCCTCATTTGATGGAACCCAAGACTTTGCTGGCACTTCGGGCCGGAAGTTTGCTACTTCTTTGAACGGTCAATATCAACAAACCAAAACCATCACTGATGCCGCAGCTTTGGCTGGCTTCATCGGTGCTGGTTCGATCGACTACACCTTCTCCGCTTCGGCTCTGTTCAGTGTCTTTGGCCCTGGTAACTTGAGTGCCGGTGTGCTGACCCTGGCTAAAGGTGCGCTGCGGGTTGAGTACGAATACGAAAAAGAATCCACCTCAGTGCCAGAACCCACCGCGCTGTTGGGTCTTGGTTTGGTGGCTGGTGGGGCAATGGTTCAGCGTCGTCTGCGGGCTGCAGCACCCCGAAACTAGGTTGCAATGCCTGTCAATGGCAGCTTGGAACTAGCTCGCCAGTCGATCGAACCCTAGCCAATTTAGGGATGAGGCTGGGGGACTGAAAAGATAGCCCGAGCTGTTCTTGACTGCGCTCCTGTGGACTGCACAACTGAATTGCACAAGTTGGTACTGTTGAGATTGGGTTTGGCGATCGCTGAACCCAATCTTTTTTTGCATAATATTGATGCTGATCGAAGTATTTTGAGGATTCTATTAACGATTCGGCGGCTAGGATTGCTTGTTTTGAATATGCCTTAGGCGCTATAGGTCATCAGGATTCAAGCCTAATTCCCGCAGCTTGGCTGCCAGGCGATCGGCTCGCTGCTTGGCTGTCTGAGCTTGTTCTTCGAGGGTTTGAGTTTCGGCTGCAAGGGTCTTGGCTTGGGCCTGAAACAGTGCCGATCGCTCCTCGGGAGTCAGGTAGCGATCGCCCGCTTCGTTGAACCAATAGAGCCATTCGCGATCGATCGCTTGGAACGAGCCAAATTGCCGGCCAATCCCCAATTCCAATTCCGGCATCCAGAACGGTTCACCGCTTTGCCGCTGATAAACCCCATCAATCAGCTTGTAAATCTCAAAGGGATCGTGGCGATCGCGCTGATAGTGATCGGGGTTATAGATGCAGTAATACAACACTCCTAAATCGGCGTAGCGCAGCAGTTTTTGATCGTATTCGCCGCCCTTGGTTTTCGAGACAATTTCTAATACGAAAATGGGCGGAATTTCATCCTCCATCCACATCGCATAGCTCAGTCGCAACTGCTCACCCCGCTGCCTGGGAACCCCCACACTCAAAAACCCATCGGGACAGAGGGCGGGCTGGAGCTGGCCATTTCGATAATAGAAAATGCCCATGTCCACATTCCAAGTCCAATCGGCGCGATCGCTCCAGAGCCAAGCCAGGATCGAGAGCAAAAGATTGGGCAACAAATTCTGAATTTCGTGATCCACAGGCTCGTCATCGGAGTCCGGTAAGTTGAGGTATTCGGCGTAACCGGGCTTGTGGATCTCCAACATGGTTCACGCTCCTGAAAGTCAACCCCGTAGGGGCGTACGGCCGTACGCCCCTACCCGAATTGGCCTTGATCATTTTGGCTCGCCTGCATCCGACGGATTAGACGAATTGACCTGGAATTGATGCTGCAAAAAACAATCCCATGGCCATTTTAGTCATCGCCATCGGGTAAGTAGGCAAAACCTAAACTAATAGTCGCTGGTAACCTAGCCTGTAGACTCTAGCCAAGAGGATCTGCATAGAAGCCAATACCCTCATCACGATACCCAGGCAAGCTACTCCGCACAAAGCTTGCTTCGGATGAGTTAGGAGTGAAGAAATGACGGCCTGTGACTGTATTGAAGAAGCGATAAACAGGAACTAGTCCCGGTGCATTGCCAATCGATGCATTGAATCCACCGCTGGGAACTTCTCGATAGCCTTGGTTGGCTTTGACACTGGCTTTCTCAGCATCGGAAATCGTGTAAAAGAAAGCGCCAGTGACAGTGTTTAGAAAACGGCTGACCTGATTTGCTCCAGACGAATCAAAAGTATTGCCTTCGTCGCGATAACGATTTGTATCGGCTGTGATTCGAGCTACCTCATCCACATCGGTTGTGTAGACGTGACTACCAGTTAAGATATCGTAGACTCGGCGGACAGATACTACATTTACAGGAGGCCCACCTGTAGGATCTTGTTCCTCTCCAAACCAGACGACAGCATATCCCTTGTATATGCCAATTCCCATGGCATTCCAAGGACGCTTTGTCCAAACATCCCGATTGAGGATGACATTGTTATGCCCTGGACTGCCCTGCCAACCTTTTAATGCCGATTCTGCGTTAGCAATAGATGTGCTTGTGCTGGCATCTCTCGGGCCAAAGGCAATTTCATATCCATTGCCTGGATAACCAGTGTTAAAACGCTGAGGCGCTCTCCACATAGATGGCCAGGTACTGGAATTACCTCCGTCATATGCAGCATCACTCCAAGCATGTGTCACAGTTTTGACGTTTTCAGCCAAGTCAATAACATGGCGGTTGGCAACCAGAGTGAGTCCCTTAGACAAAGGAATAGCTGGCAAGCCATTCTGAGCACGATACTCAGTAATCAAGCGATAGAGTTTTTCCTCTTCAGGTTCTAGACCATCAAGTGACGATGCGCTGTAAATGTTGGCCATAGGAGATGAATTCACTATGTAAGTGATCACCATAATAGGAGAGATTTTGTGTTGTTTGCCAGCGATCGAGTTCGCCCAGGGCGCGATCGCGGTATTGGCCGTAGCGTTCCTGTTTGTTGCGGATCTTCGTCGGCAGCTCCGGCAGGATGCCAAAGTTCGGCGGCATCGGCTGGAAATGCTTGGGCGAGGCGGAACTGATGAACTCGAACAGTGCGCCGCTCATGGTTACGGGGGGCAGGGCGATCGGCTCCAGGCCGCGAGCAATCCGGGCCGCGTTGGTTCCCGCCAGCCAGCCGCCGGCCGTGGCCGCCGTGTAACCCTCCGTGCCGATCAGTTGGCCCGCCGCCAGCAGGGTGGCGCGACCCTTGAACTGCAACGTGGCGCTCAACAATTCCGGCGCGTTGATGAAGGTGTTGCGGTGCATCACGCCCATCCGCACAAATTCGGCATTTTCCAAGCCGGGAATCATCCGAAACACGCGCTGTTGCTCGCCCCAACGTAGGTTGGTTTGGAATCCGACCATGTTCCACAGTTGCCCCGCCTTGTCCTCTTGGCGCAGTTGCACCACAGCGTAGGGGCGTTTGTCGCGGTTGGCGGGGTCGCGCCCGTCGCCCAACCGGGAATCGAACAGGCCCACGGGTTTCAGGGGGCCGTAGCGCATGGTGTCTTCGCCGCGCTGGGCAAGTTCTTCGATCGGCAGGCAACCCTCAAAGAATTTGGCACTTTCGCGATCGAAATCCTTCAGGGGCGCTTGTTCCGCCGCGCAGAGGGCTTGATAGAACTGCAAATATTGCTCCCGGTTCATGGGGCAGTTCAAATAGGCCGCCTCGCCCTTGTCGTAGCGGGAAGCCATGAAAGCCACGTCGCGATCGATCGACTCGCCCACCACGATCGGGCTAGCCGCATCAAAAAAGCTCATGTAGTCCCGACCCGTGAACTGTCGCAGATCATCGGTCAAGTCCGGGCTGGTCAGGGGCCCCGTGGCCAACACCACCACGCCATCTGTGGGAATTTGCCGCACTTCCTCGCGCCGGAAGTCCACCAGCGGATGTTGGGCCAGGGTTTCGGTCAGGTCGCGGCTAAACTCGGCGCGATCGACCGCCAACGCACCCCCGGCCGGCACAGCATGGTGATCCGCCTTGCCAATCACGATCGACCCGAGCCTCCGCAATTCCTCATGCAGCAAGCCAGCCGCGCGATCGGCGGACATCGCCCCAAAGGAGTTGCTACAAACCAATTCCGCCAAATGTTCCGTGTGGTGGGCGGGGCTGAGGCGTTCGGGCCGCATTTCATAGAACACCACCGGCACGCCCGATCGCGCCACCTGCCAGGCCGCTTCAGTGCCGGCCAGCCCACCGCCAATCACATACACCGGCTGTAAATTCGACATGGCTTACCTCAGCGATCGCCCAAACTTGCAGGAACCAAGATGAATAGCTTATAGCAATTTGATTAGGGCGATCGGCGTTTACGAAATTCAACTGTCTGAATCATCGAAGGCTGCAAGGGCTATTTTGAGACAACTTTGAACACCTTCCCAATCGCGTTCTGATAGCTGCCCAATGCGAGCTAAGTTTGCTGAAGGAGGCAATGTCACAATGAAGCTGCGGAAAATCGATTCAACTCGTAAACCGGCTGATTTCCAATCTTGGAGTTTATAGTCTGTGATGCCCAAAGCTTTTGTTTGAGTTGTAATCAGTCCCACAATGACATCAGGACGATGGACATGATAAATAGATGAAGACAAAACAACCGCAGGACGGCGCTTGATGCCCGTGACACCAGGAAAGTCCACGGTGACGACATCACCTGGCTGGAAGATCACTAAGCTATCTCCTCATCATTATCAAAATCTGTGTTGAAATGCTGGAAAGAAAAGGCTGCTAAGTCTAACTGATCCTGTTCTGTCCAAGTGTCGCTATCATCTAGCACTGCCTGATTTTGCTGAGTCAAGCCATTCAGAATCAAAGCTGCTAACTGTAATAAAGCAGTTGGTGGAAAGATGCGAGTGATATATGCATACACATCTTGAATGGTTGGGCTAGGAATAGACATCATCGTAGTTACACTTAGGCTTTCTTCAAAGTTTAGCAAAGATGCATCGGATGAATAATGCCTTGCAAACACCAATGAATAGTAATGAATAGTGCTGCAATTCAGTCATGATCAGCTAGTGAAAGTCTTTCAGCGGAAGCGATCAGTTACCAAAAATTGTCACCTCGCAGGTGCTATCAGGACTATTTGTGGGTTCCCGCCTTTCTCCATATTCACAATACTCACAGCAATATTCAGTTGGCGATGTGGGGCGATCGCTCGCTACCTTCAACAGTGCTGATTTCAACCCTGTGCCAGTATTGCTGGTCGCGAGCAACTGCCCAGACTGATAGAAACCGAATAGTTAGCTAGCCCAACCGTAGCTGCGGAGATGTTTGCCACAGTAGCCGATCGCCACTTTTTCGGTTTCAAAGTCCAGCTCAAAATAAATTTGCAAGTTGTGGACTGCGTTGTTTTTGCCCAAGGTGAGATGTTTAAACATCCGCTGTTTGCGGCCCCCATGGCGAAAGTCCCGATCGCTCCCGTATCGAGAACCGGTGACTTGGTGTTCCGTGGGCTTAAAGTCCAAACCATAGGCGCGGAAACCCTCCCGCCAACCGCCCATCGATCGCCCTTCCCGTTTCGCCAACAGGGAGGCGCGGCCAATTTCCGCGATCGCCCGTAAAGCTTGATAAACCTCACTGGGGCGACCAAATTGGGACTCGGCCGCAGCCGATCGGGCAGAATCCCAAATTTCCAACACATCCCCAAACTGTTGTTCCGCCGTTTCCACCGCCGCCAACACCGTTTCAAAGGCCCCTGCACAGACTAACTCGTCCGTTTCCGAGTTGTTCTCTCCCGCCTCGGCCGGTTTGGGTTGATATTGCAACAGGCTGGCCAAGTTGCTTTGGCTTGTGTTTAGCTCCGCTTCCAACTCCGCCACGTAATCCCGTAAATGGGATAGCTCCCCTTGGAGGGCGGCTTGCTCATCCCAGGTTTGTTCCACATCGGTGCGAATGGCTTCCAGGTCAGTCCGCTCCTTTTGCAGCAGCCGATCACGCTCTTGGAGTTGGGTTTTCAGCGCCTCGATCGTCCGTTGGTGGTTGGTGGCCTGCTCTTCCAAGGTTTCCAGTTGCAGTTGTAGTGATCGCTGGCTGGTTTCCAGGGTTTGGCGTTCGTGGCTTTCGTGATCCAAATCTCGCTGCAACCGCTCCAACCGTTGTTGATAGCGCCAGCGATCGAGCACCCGCATGGACACCACCCCGATCGTCAGTCCCCCCAAGGCTTGGGCCGCATTTTGCCACAGGGCCCCTTGGCCCCAGGCGGAGTCTGTCACCTCCACGCTGGCCAGCCCCAGGGTGGATCCGTGGCTAACCACACTGCCCACGCCCACCACTGTGCAAAATGCCACCACGCTCAACCCCAAGAGCGCCAATAACCGCATTCGATCGCCTGTTTCCATACCCGAATTAAGACCGCCGACCTGTGTGAGAAGCTTCCTCGATTGTAGACGCGCCACTCTGGATTGTGTGGCCCCTACCCGTCATGATTTCCAAAGCGAGGGATTATCAATCCCTATTGTTTTGGGAGTTTAAACTAATGTTAAAAAATGATTGTGAAAGCAACGGTTTAAAACGAAGATTTTAAGCCAAGGTTTAAAGCCAATTCTAAGGTTGCCCTCTGTTTGTGATTGAGGGACAGTTGAGCGGCCTTCATGCTTGATCAATCTTGATTTGGTCTTGATTTGATCTTGATTGTGCTTTAATTCGCTTGAATTTGACCTTAGTTTGACTTTGGTTTGACCGTGCTTCAACTTGAATTGGGTTTAAATTGAGCTTTAGTTGAATTTTGATTGAATTTGGATTGAGTTTGGACGAAACCTGAATTGAACTGGAATTAAAAAACCGGGAGAACCCGTTCAGGATTCCCCCGAATCTGCATTCATTCATCCTTCTAGGTCAGCAATTGCACTGAAACGGGAGTGCAACATCATCGCTCAAGATCAAAGTTCAAAGCCAAAGTGAAAAACCGCAATGCAACGCTTTCAACCATGGGCCAGTTACCCTAGCCGATCGACAGCTTCACAACCTTGTTCTTTTCTTCTTCCACCTTGGGCAACCGCAGTTCCAAAATGCCATTTTGATAGTTGGCAGTGGCTTGGGCATTTTGAACGCGGGTAGGCAACGAAATCACTCGTTGAAACTTGCCGTAACGAAATTCGGTGCGGAAAGCGCTGTCTTCTTGGACGGTTTTCTCGGAGCGTCGCTCACCAGCGATCGAAACCGACTCCGCCGTCACTTCCACATCAACGGTTTTCGGATCAACGCCCGGTAGCTCCAGGCGCAACAATAGCGCATCAGCGGTTTCTTCCAATTCCGCAGCCGGTGCGTGGTGCAATTCCGGATCGATCGCCAAAGGAGTCATCAGTGCGCCATCCAAGAGTCGATCAAAACGACGACGGAGCGACTCAATTTCTCGATAGGGTTCCCAACGAATCAAGGTCATTTTAGCCACCTCGCGAACTCCTGAAATCAACAATTTGGGAGAAGGACTTGCTTGAGGATCAACCTCAAGAATCGAGTTCAATCTTGCTCGAATTGGTTCAATTTTGCGTGGAGCGTTTTGCTCTGCACAATCTCAAGATAACTCGCTCAAACAGAAGCTAGATTCGGTTTGCACGACCCATTCAAGGGCAGTTCCCA
This sequence comes from Limnothrix sp. FACHB-406, assembly GCF_014698235.1. Lineage (NCBI taxonomy): Bacteria > Bacillati > Cyanobacteriota > Cyanophyceae > Pseudanabaenales > Pseudanabaenaceae > Limnothrix > Limnothrix sp. FACHB-406. The sequence goes on from NZ_JACJSP010000013.1 coordinate 64,370, forward strand.
CACCTGAGTTTTCAGAAGCCAATGGCTGAGACATTGTGTTGAAAGCTAAACTGCTGACCCAACTGCTGACCAAACTGCCTAATCGCTTTTGCTGCTGACTGCTGAGGCTTAATCGAAGAAATAAAAATGCTAAAAAGGCGCAGTGATATTGCAGTCAAATTAAGACAGTTGCAAGGATGAAAACCGTACTTGAGTGGGCTTGAAAACCGATAATTTGTCCGATGACAGCCGGAAATTCAGCGGGGGCCGAACCGGGTGCTTAACTGGGTATGGGAACTGTTGTGGGGATGGATGACAGGATGGGTTTTGGGATGAATTGGGGGATGAATTGCGGGCCTGGCTGCTCGATCGAGCCTATTCTGTTAGCGCTCCCAACCACGGACAGCGATTGGCGGTGGCTGGCGGGTGGCATGGGGCTGTTGGTGTTGTATTTGCTGGCTTCGGCAGCAACGGAAATGGGAACCCGCCGCCCGATCGGGTGGCGATCGCCCAAGCACCCATCAAGGGACGCGGCCCCATCAGCGGGCGATCGAGAATCGTCTGTGCCTCCCCAGCCCTAGGAAAACCTTTTAAGATCGAGCAGTTGCGGCCCAGGGATCAGACCCCAAATCGAAACCGATCGCATTGAAATTGGATTGAAATTGGATTGCGCCTTGCATTGAGATTGATCGAACCCCGATCAAATTGCCCATGAATGTTCAGGAACTCCTCGCCATGTTTTTTGGTTTAAAGCAAAAGTCCACGATGCCCACCGCCAAAGAAGCGTTACCGGGGCGATCGACCAAAATGCCCATCAAGAATCAGCATTTTGTGAATGGCAACCCGATCGAGGGGCCCTTCCCGGCCGGTCTGGAAACGGCCCTGTTTGGGTTGGGTTGTTTTTGGGGAGCCGAGCGCAAGTTTTGGCAAACCCCCGGCGTATTTTCCACGGCCGTGGGCTATGCGGCCGGGCACACGCCCAACCCCACTTACCACGAAGTTTGCACGGGCCTGACGGGCCACAACGAAGTGGTGCTGGTGGTCTATGACCCGCAACAGGTGAGCTATGAGCAACTGTTGAAGGTCTTTTGGGAAAGCCACAACCCCACCCAAGGGATGCGCCAGGGCAACGATGTGGGAACCCAATATCGATCGGGCATCTATACCTACAACGAAGCCCAAAAGGCGGCGGCGATCGGCTCCAAGGAACAGTACCAAGGGGCCCTGACCCAAGCGGGCCATGGGGACATCACCACGGAAATTCTGGATGCGCCGGAGTTTTACTACGCGGAAGACTATCACCAGCAATATTTGGCTAAAAATCCCGGCGGCTATTGTGGCCTGGGCGGCACGGGGGTGAGCTGTCCCGTGGGCTTGGCGGTTTAGGGTTCGTTGCTGTGTCTGTTTCGGCCGTGGGTTGTCTTGGGGTTGCCCTCGGGGCCCGGCGGCCGATCGTTCCTTTGTTGGCCCCGGTGGGCCCCTTGCCATGAGCGCGATCGCGATCGATCTTCAGCCGGACTTGGCCTTGGACGATGCCACCTTTGCCCGCATCTGTCGCCAAAATCCCCACTGCAAATTTGAACGAACCGCCGCAGAAGAATTAGTGATCGTGGCCCTCACGGGAGGCGGAACGGGACAGCGCAACTCACGCCTCACGGCGCGGTTGGTGTTGTGGAATGAAGAGACGGGCTTGGGCGAGGTGTTTGACTCTTCCACGGGGTTTAAACTGCCGAACGGAGCCATTCGATCGCCCGATGTTGCTTGGGTCAGCCGCGATCGCTGGTTGGCCCTCAGCGCCAAGGAACAGGATAGCTATCCGCCCCTTTGTCCTGATTTTGTGGTGGAGCTAAAGTCGCCCAGTGATGACTTGGGCCAAGTGCAAGCAAAGATGCAGGAATATCTCAACAATGGGCTGCGTTTGGGGTGGTTGCTGGATCCGGCGGAGGCGATCGCCCAGATCTACCGACCCGATCGCCCGGTGGAAACCCTGAAATCCCCCACCACCTTGAGCGGCGATAGTTGCTTACCGGGGTTTTCCCTCTCTTTGGCCGGCATTTTGGATTCCTAGATTTTGAATTCCTAGATTTTGGATTCCTAGGAGGTTGATGGGGGAGCGGCCTGAGGGGCTGGCGATCGTTGGCCAAACATGGCCGTGATTGCCGTGTCGAGGGTGGGTTGCATCACAATTCGATCGCCATGGGCCACCACCAGCCGAATCAGGGTCGGCAGGCCGCCCGCATCGGCCGCGAGATATAGCGGCTCCACATAGAGAATGGACCGCCCGATCGGGATGGCGACTAAGTTCCCTTGAATCACCTTGGAACCCTGGCGATTCCAAAGGCTAATTTGGCGTGCAATGTCCGGATCCTGATTAATGCGGGCTTCCACCTGCTCAATCCCAAACACCAGCCGATCCTTGGGGAATTGATAGAGCAAGAGTCGGCCGTAGCGATCGCCATCGGAGCGGGCCGCCAACCAGCCAATCAGGTTGCTGCGCTTGGCGGGGCTGAAGGGCAACAACTGCACAAACTCCGGTTGGCTGGTGCCGGGCAGTTGCATCAGGGCAAAGTAGGGCTGAATCGGTTGGGGCTGGTTGCCGTAAATTTCGTTGGGAATTTGCCACAGATCCTCCCGGTTATAGAACTCCTGGGGATTGCTCATGTGATAGGTCAGCAGCTTTTCCGATTGCACAGCAAACAGATCGATCGGGTAGCGGAAGTGTGATCGAATGGCCGGCGGGCATTGGTCGATCGGGCGCAAGAGTTCCGGGAACACCGCTTGCCAACTGCGAATCAGCGGATCATCCCCATCGGCCACATAAAACCGCACCGTGCCGTTATAGGCATCAATCACCGCTTTCACGGAATTGCGAATGTAATTAAAACCGGCGCGGCTGGGTTCGGAATAGGGATAACGGCGGCTGGTGGTGTAGCCATCCACAATCCAGAACAGGTGGCTGCGGCGATCGAACCCATCGGTATCCGCCGCCGATTGCAGGTTCACGGCCACGGCGTAGGGATCGCGATCGAACTGCAAGAAGGGGGCGATCGTCCGTACCCGTTCCCGCACATTCCGCCGCCAGAGCAAGCGCGTGTCCGGCGTGAGGTTATTGGTCAGCAGTAACTGCCAATCGCGTAGATAGACCGCCAACAGCCACCGCTTCCACCAGTGATCGCCCAGTAGCACCCCGCCTTGACCGTCGTAGTGGTTATAGGCGTTGTCATTGCCTCGGGGATAGTCCAACTCTTGGGCTGCGGTCGGAGCCAGGATGTAGGTATTGGTCAGCTCACCAAAGTAGACCCGGGGCCGATCAAGGGGAATGCCCTGGCTCACCTGCCCATTGGCGGCCCGTAGGATGCCACCGCCCGCGTCATCAGTGCCGGAACCAATGTCCCGAACCCAATAGAGCGGCAGGCCACCGGCTCCCACTTGGTTGGCGGGACTGAGGGTGAAGCCATAGCCGTGGGTGTAGACCAAATGGCGGTTCAGCCAAGTTTGGGCCGGGGCTGACAGGGCGGTGGTGTCCAACTCCCGCATGGAGAGGATGGTGGGATGGAGGGTCGATCGGTCTGTGGCGGCCGGGGCCGGATTGGGCCGATCGGGCAATCGGTACCGATCGAGGTCTGCGTTGGCAAATCGGTAATAGGAGCGGATTTGTTGTAACTGCCGATTGGTATCTAGCAGCGGGTTCGTGTCCCAAAGGCGCACACTGTCGAGGGTCGGTTCATAGGTTTGCAGATCCTCCGCGCTGAGGGTGGCTTGGGGGTCAAAGGATTCCGCTTGCACCCGATCGAGACCAAACGCTGATCGGGTAAAGGCAATGTTGCGCTCAATGTAGGGCCGTTCCCGCTCCAGCTCATTGGGTTCCACAATTGCCCCCTGCACCGCCTCGGGCAACAGAAAACCCAGACTGATGCCCCCGATCGCGTAGCACAACAGCCCGATCGCCACCAACCGGGGCGGCAAATCCGGCCGGCGATCGCCCGTGGGTTGTGCCACCCGGCCATCCAGCCAGCGCCGAGGTTGCAACCCCGTCAAGGCATAGCCCAGCAGCCAAACCCCACTGCCCAAGGACACCAACCCCAAGCCAATGTTGGCTGGCAACTGCACGCGAATATCCGCAAAGCCGGCTCCATAGGCAGCACCTCGGGTGGAATTGAGCAAATCAAAACAGGCAACCCCGGCGCTGATGCCCGCTGCCAACAACACCAACCCCAAGAGGCCGCAGCCATGCCGCCATTCCCCCACCGTGAAGCCGGGAAATCGCCCCCGAGCCAAGGATTTCTGACTGAGCAGGTAATATAGCCCCACCAACAGGGCCGACCAAAGCAACAGCCCGATCGCCCAAAACTCCAACAGTTCCACCAGGGGCAAGCCAAACACAAACCAGCCCACATCCAACCCAAACACCGGATCCACCTGCTGAAATCGGCTGGGGTGGGCGGCCAGCAAAATCGTCGCCCAATGTTGGGAGCCAATCCAGGCAAAGTTCAACGCGGCGATCGCCCCTAAGGCCCGCAAGCCCCACCTCGGCGCGATCGCCCCCAGGGCCCAAAGGCATCCCGGCAGCGCCAACCACCACCATTGTCCCGATCGCAACGGTTCCAGCAGTTCCCACAACAACAGCGGTTGCAAACGAGGAACCGCCGTGGGTAAGGCTTCCCGCCCCGCCGTCCAGCCAATTTGCCCGTAATGCACCACCAGCAGGGCCAACCCCAGGGCCAACAATCCCGACACCAGCAGCAATGGCAGCAAATCTAGCCGGCCGCCCACCAGCCGTTCCCCGCGCGGTTCGATCGCCCGAGGCATCACCCACCAGGGGCGATCGGGATCAGGGCCCAGGGCCACCGACTCCCGGCGGTTGAGCTGTTCCGCCAGCCACAGATTGCCCCACAGCACCGCCAACGACCCGATCGCCCCCACCCCAAACAGAGCCGCCTGCACCGCCAGCCGCATCCACCAAAGGGAGCCATAGCCCAACTGGCCAAACCAAAGGCCATCCCCCAGCCAGCGCACCGCCAGCCCGATCGCCAGCACAAAACCCAACCCGCCTAGGGCCCACCGCCAGGGTTGCTGCCTGGCTCGATCGGGGGCCGCTATGGGGGGCGTTGAATTGACAGCCAAGGGCGATCGCGTCCGGGTCATCGAAAGTCTCCAGCCTCAATGAACGTTGTCTAGCGGAATGTTGGAAAAAAAACAACTGTTCCGCGCCGCCGCCCCTGGGCAACAGCCACCATCAGGCCGACGATTGAGGCGATTTAAAGGCCTGACGAACTTTAGGCCGAAACAGGTAGAACAAAATCAAAAGGGCGATCGCCAATTGAAACCCTAACTGCGACAGGGTTGAGGCCGGAACTGAAGCCGATCCTAGGGCGATCGAACTCACGAGCGACTGTCCCAAACTCAAAACCTGCAAAATCTGCCAAATCAATGTCAAAATCCAAGCCCATTGCTTCAACTTCCAGAGGCCATATCCCAGCAATCCCCCCACCAGCGAGAGCAACACCCCAATTCCCCCAAACACCAAAATCAACGTCGGAACCATCCCCAGCATCATCGCCTGGGCTTGCGGATCTGAATTGGAACCGGCGGTTTGGAGTTGCAGTTTGAGGCTCTCGATCGTGCTATCCACTAAAAATTGCCGCCATTGGGGAATCACCAATACCGACAAACTGAGCAAGAACCCAAAACCACTATAGAAAAACTGCAAGCCCGCCAGAATGGTCACACCTAAGGGGCGCTTGGTCATAATCTTTGGATTGATTGCCAGATCACGCCTCGGTTATAGCAATGAAATTCCGAAACGTTCTGGGGCAAATCGTGCTATTTCTGCAAGGGATTTCTCGGGAATTTCTGTGGAGTAGCCCCGGCCCATGAAAACGAAAGTTTCGCCCCTGAACCCGATTTGGCTATTTCTAATTGCCTTCGCCACGGTGGTGGCGGCCTATGGCGGCAAGATGAAACCCCTGACGGAGGCTTCCTTCAAAGGGGCGGGCAGCGCGGTGGAACTGGCGATCGGGCTGGTGGGTTCCATGGCCCTGTGGTTGGGGATTATGCGCGTGGCGGAGGAAGCTGGGTTGATGCAGGCGATCGCCCGGGCGATTCGGCCCGTGATGGTGCGGCTGTTTCCGACCGTGCCGCCGGAGCATCCCGCCATGTCCGCCATGATCATGAACTTGGCGGCCAACGCGCTGGGCTTGGGCAACGCGGCCACGCCCTTGGGTTTGAAGGCGATGAAAGAACTCGATCGCCTGAATCCCAACCCCGGCACGGCCACCAACGCCATGTGCTTGTTTTTGGCGATTAACACGGCCTCGGTGACGCTGATTCCCTTGGAGGTGATCGCCGTGCGGGCCAGCGCGGGCACGACCCAACCGGCCTCGATCGTCCTCACCACTCTGATTGCCACGGCGATCGGGACAACAGCGGCGGTGCTGGCCGCCAAGTTTGCCGCCCGTCGATCGCCTGATTCAGCCCCGGTGATTGAGCCAACCGAGCCGATCGCATCCGCAACCGATGATTCAGAGGCGATCGAACCGGCCGTGGACACCGCCCCGCCGCCTGTATTGCATCCCCCCAGCCGTGTCGGTCAACTGGTGTTTGGTGGGTTGGTGCTGGCGTTTCTCGGGGCGATCGTCCAAAAGGTGATCCGCCACGGTTTTGGCTTTGTCTTCAGCTTGGAAGGCTTCACCACCATTTCCAACTGGGTGCTGCCGATGTTTATCAGCGGCTTCCTAATCTATGGCTACTTTCGCGGCGTGCGGGTCTATGAAGCCCTGACCGAGGGTGCAAAGGAAGGCTTTGAAATTGCCGTGCGGGTAATTCCGTTTATGGTGGCAATTTTCGTGGCGATCGGGATGTTCCGGGCCAGCGGCGCGTTGGAATTGCTGACCAATCTGCTCACTCCCGTCACCGCCTTAATTGGGATGCCCGCCGAAGCGCTGCCCATGGCCCTGATTCGGCCGCTGTCCGGCAGTGGCGCGTTTGGCTTCATGTCGGAAATTGTGAAAGCCAACCCCAACAGCTTCCTGGCGGATTTGGTTTCCACCATGCAGGGCGCATCGGACACCACGTTCTATACGCTGGCGGTTTATTTCGGCAGTGTGGCGATTATTCGGACGCGCTATGCCTTGCCGGTGGGGTTATTTGCGGATGCGGTCAGTGCGATCGCCTCGGTGTTGGTTTGTCGGTTGCTGCTGCCGGGTGCGGCCTAGGCGATCGCGCTGATGCCTAGCCCAATGAGAGACCCCTCACCGAGTCTGGTGTGTTGGAAGTTCAATCGTAAAAGTTGTTCCTACACCAATTTCTGACTCACAAAATAGCCTGCCATGATGATTTTCAGTAATGATCTGATAGCTAATCGAAAGCCCGAGTCCTGTGCCCTTTCCAATTGGCTTGGTTGTAAAAAATGGATCAAAGATATTGGACATAATCTCCTGAGTCATTCCCGATCCATTGTCACTAACTGCGATTTTGATTTTTTGCTCAGAGATTTCTTCTGTCTGAATCTTAATCTGAGGATGAATTTCTGGTGTCTTGGATCGTTGATTCAAGCTATCAAGTGCATCAATAGCATTCATCAACACACTCATCAATACTTGGTTGATTTGTCCTGCATAGCACTCAATCAATGGTAGTTCACCGTAATATTTGCGAATTTGAATTTCGGAACGATGGTCAGTTGCTTGCAGTCGGTGTTGCAGAATCAGCAGCGTACTTTCAATTCCATCATGAATATTGACTACTTTAAGTTTTGCTTCATCTAATCGTGCAAAATTACGCAATGACAAAACAATTTCGCGAATCCGCTCAGTACCAATCTGCATTGACTGAAGAGTCTTGATGATATCCTCTTGCACAAAAATAAGATCAATTTCATCAATTTTATCTTGCAATGTAGTCGGAAATTGTGGAATTTGTTCTTGACATGCTTGAATCACCCCAATCAAGTCCTGAACGTAGCTAGTGATATGGACTAAGTTGCTATGAATGAACCCCAGTGGGTTATTAATTTCATGAGCAATACCAGCTACCATCTGCCCTAAAGATGACATCTTCTCAGACTGAATCATTTGAATTTGGGTGTGATGTAATTCAGATAATGCGCTATCCAGTTGAGTATTTTTGGCGCTGAGATCTTGAACAGCAACTTCTAAAGCTTGAGCTTGTTTGTGAAGAAATTCCTGATATTGTTTGATTTGATTGGTTGAACTCTTTAGAGACTGGGCTAGCAGTCGAATTTCATTATTTGGTAATCCTTCAGGCATCACAAATTGGTCAATGCTATTTAGGCTGACAATTGTATTTCTGAGTTGCTTGAGGGGGCGCAAGAGAATGCGATTGATCCACATAGCCATGAGGATCAGTGTCAGAGCAATGCCAAAAATATAAATGAGAACTGTTATTGAGAGAGCTTGTACTGCCTGTTTACGAAGGGCATCGGCATCGAGAATAACGATTGCCAGCCCCCGACGGTTAGCCTGACCAAATAAGGTGTTGCTAAACGGTAGTACTGAAACCAAGACGCTATGACGATCAATTCTCGTACTGAAACTAGTTGGTAAACCGGTTTGAGCTGCTTGGTCTAGAACTTCTGTGAATGGAGAGGGTAAGGCTGAAAAGGACAGACGAGTCGGAAACGTATCACTCTGGGCTAAGACCTTGTTCTGGGGATTAATCACCGCGACTTCCATCACTAGCGGTAAGGTGGCATAGTTCTGGACGACCCGCTGAATAATACTGGTGTTACGCAGTTCGATTAATCCTTCGCCGGTGTTACCTAGTTCAATTAATCCTTCGATGGAAAAAACGACACCTTCAGTAATGGATCGGGCCTGTTGTTTTAACTGCTGATCTATTTGTTTATCAGTCAATAGAGCACCAAGAGCCATAATAATAAAACCAGCAATCAACAGTGAAAATAAAACACCCCATATCAGTTGTTGAAACAGATAAAACCGATGCTGTTGCTTTATGGGTTTCATTCTATTGTTTTATAGATTAAGGTTGAATCAATCAGTATCTTCTTTTGAATGAGGTGACCGTTATGAGAATTGATCTTCAGTAATTAGATAATTTCTGTCTTTTCTGGTTTCAGATGATCCTGGGCTGCAAGGACTTATTGATTTAGATCCTGGTCTCCCTCTTTTAGTTCAGCATAATTACTGTCAAGTACTACCTATGAAATAATAGTCCAATGAAAGTCTTTCAGCGTTATCGATGAATTGCTAAAAATTACTACTGAATTACAGCACTACCTGATTCTTTAAATTCTCTGTGGTTTCTCATAGTGAGTTTGCTTGAATAGAAGAGAAACAGGTAACTAGTAAGATGGTCTTTGTCATCACTTCCTGACTTTCTCTCATCATTCTACCTAAATACTACTAGCGGCCGTTTCCACCGAGACTGAACCATCGAGATGTCCTGCCCATCAAAAACCTCAGATGAGTCTGCGACGTTGCTGTGGCTAATCGCTGTGATCTGATTGTTCGTCTGTGCCGCTATCGTTAAAAACAGACCACACAATCACCCCGCAAGGACAAGTTAAGAAGCCCATGGCCAAAGCAATTTGGAACGGAACCGTGATTGCCGAGAGCGATCGCACCGAAGTTGTGGAAGGAAATCACTATTTCCCGCCCGATGCGATTAAGTCGGACTATTTCCAACCCAGCAACACCCACACCACCTGCGGCTGGAAAGGTGTTGCCAGCTACTACACGATCGCCGTGGATGGCCAAACCAACCCCGATGCCGCCTGGTACTATCCCGAACCCAAGGATGCGGCCAAGAAAATCGCCGGTTATGTGGCCTTCTGGCGCGGTGTGAAGGTGGAAGCGTAATGATCGGGGGCGATCGCGCGATCGCCCCCACCGCGAAACGGTTTACCATCCTGGCAGGCAAGGGGCTTAAGCCCCTTGTCCCAGCGACTGTTTCCGCTTGTCCCAGCGACTGTTCCCTGTCAATTTCCCCTAGCCTGCGCCGGATATGTCCCCCGAAATTGCTGCCACGATCGAAATTTTGTCCGCCGACGAGTTGCGCCGCACCGTCAACCGGCTTGCGTCCGAAGTGGTTGAGCGATCGGGCGACCTCTCCAAAGTTGTCCTCGTGGGCATCTACACCCGGGGCGTACCCCTGGCCAAACTGCTGGCCCGCCAAATCGAAATGCTCGAAGGCGTAACCGTTCCCGTCGGCGCACTGGACATCACCTTCTATCGCGACGACCTCGACAAAATTGGCCCCCGCACCCCCGAACGCAGCGATATTCCCGTTGATCTCACGGGCAAAATCACTGTTTTGGTGGATGACGTAATCTTCACGGGCCGCACGATTCGTGGAGCCTTAAACGCCACCTTGGATTACGGCCGGCCCGAGTCGATTCGGTTGTTATCTTTGGTCGATCGGGGCCATCGCCAACTGCCTATTCACCCGGACTACACCGGCAAAGTGCTGCCCACCGCCAAGGACGAAAAGGTGAAAGTCTACCTCCAAGAACTCGATGGCCGTGATGCCGTCGAACTCAGCCGCGCTCCTGTTAGTTAGTTTCTAAATCAATTGCCAAATTTCTGGGAGCGATTGGCTCAAGCTTAAATCACGACTTTGGTGCAAAAAGAGATTTTGCGAGAAGTCACAGCTGATCGCTTTGATTTTGAAAACTCCAAAATCTCAACTGGCATTCAGGGGGTATCGCGAACTTTCTTGCCTACTGCTGAAGCGATCGGGACGCTAACGGCCAGCGGAACCCGTGATTTTGTGGCGACAGCAGCTCTCAGAGGCTGTGAACCCAATACCTATAAGCAACAATTTTTGGCAGAGATTTACTATCCCGGCCAGTTTCGATCGCTCACGGCCCAGGACTATGCCAAACTCCAGGGATTCCCAGAAAACTTTATTCTGTATCCCAATAGCAGCATCGCTAAGAAACAATTCGGGAATGCGGTTTCTGTGCCGGTAATCGCTGCGATCGCGCAATCCATCTTGCAATGTCTCTGATCTTACTTTTTGCGCTGACCGAAAACTAGCAACACTGGAATGATTATGGAAAGTTCGCTCCTCAAAGCTGCGATTCAACAGGAAATTCAACAAATGATGGATCGTGTTTTGGATAATGCGATCGCCAAAAACCCATTCATTGCGGTGATTAATGCTTACTCTATAGATTTGCGCGTGAGTCAATTTTGTTGAATTTTTTGATCAGATTTCACCATTTTGCTTTTTAGGGTTAGTTTTTAACTGGGATGGATTTTAGGGACTGCTTGACAATGCAAGGTATCATTTTTGACTTTTTGAGAGAATTAAAAATAAAATAAAGATATGACTCTTGGTAAAGAAAATCACGTGCTATGCTCGTTTTACGTCAATTTTAGAGGAAAAGCGATATCTATCATGGCTTAGTCACAGATCGCCGTCAGAGTATCTAAAAGCATTTCTAGCTTGATTAAGACGGTAAACTGTGGCGGCTGGTGTGGATCTTGCATAACTTTTCGGTGAGGTCAATTGATCAAAGGCCTATCGTGGTGGTCTGGGATCGCTTGGGTTTTTGGTCGGGGTACTTTAGCTGTTAGGAGATGCTGTTTTCGGCTGTGATCCCGATCGCTCCCCTGAGCTGAGAACAAGTTGATAGAACCCGTGGGGAGATGGTCTGATGCAGGATCGGCCAGACCTAAGCTAGTATTCGCGCCAAGCAATGGGCTTTTGCTGTGTTTTGGGGGAGTTTTAAAGCTAATTGGGGGCAAATTTAGCTGCTTTGACCTCCGTTAGCCGGATGCGCTCGATTTTTCTCGCTCAAAAACAAGTCCTGTCATGTCCATTCCGTTTCCTATGCTGACGGTTTCTGAACTGAGGGCGGCTATTATCCGCCAACCATTGGTGGTTGATGCGGCGGCAACGGTCTGGGATGTGGTTTCCCTGATGAGTGGGCTGCCGGCGGCCCAGGCGGATCCACAGAAGGCGGCGATCGGGTCTCGCCCCAGTTGTGTGCTGGTGAGGGTGGACGATCGGGTGGTGGGCATTTTGACGGAGCGAGATTTGGTGCGCTTGAGTGCGCAGCAGTGCCCGCTCGATCGCCCGGTGACCGCCGTGATGACGCGGGAACTGGTGATGCTGCGGGAGAGTGAGTTTACGGACTTGTTTTCCACCATTCATCTGTTGACGAAACATCGAATTCGACATTTGCCGGTGGTGGATGAGGCCGATCGCCTGTTGGGGCTAATTACCCAGGAAAGTTTGCGCCAGTTGGCCCGCCCGATCGACCTGTTGCGGTTGCGCCAAGTCCAGGAAGTGATGAGCCGATCGATTGTGGTGACCAGCTCTCACGCCTCTTTGTTGGAATTGGCGCAATTAATGAGTGAGAGCCAGGTGAGTTGCGTGGTGTTGGTGGATCCGGCCCACGCAGCGATCGGGGCGATCGATGATTCAGCGGCGAAATCAGAGAGCGATCTTGAGGGTGATCTTGAGGGCGATCTTGCTGCTGCCTCATCTCTACAGCCGATGGGTGGGCCGCCCGTGGGCCTGGTGACCGAGCGGGATATGGTGCAATTTCAGGCCCTGGGGTTGCCCTTGGATCAAACCAGTGCCCATCTCGTGATGAGCAGCCCGGTGTTTAGCGTCAGTCCCCACACCAGCCTGTGGGAGGCGCAACAGTTGATGGCCGATCGCTGGATTCGGCGATTGGTGATCACCAATGACCAGGGGCAATTGCTGGGCATCCTCAGCCAAACGCGCCTGCTACAGGCCTTGAATCCGCTGGAAATCTACAACTTGGCGACGGTGCTGGAAACCCAGGTGTCGCAGTTGGAGCAAGAACGATTGGCGCTGCTGGAAAGCCGAGCGCAGGAACTGGAGCGGGAGGTGGCCGAGCGCACCGCCCAACTGCGGCAACAGGCGGAACGGGAAGCGCTGTTGCGGGAGGTGGCCACGCAAATTCACAATGCCCTGGATTTGCACACCATTTTGGAAACGACGGTGCAGCAAGTGCAGCGGCTGCTGAACTGTGCGCGGGTGATTGTCTATCAATTTGAGGGCGATTGCAGCGGCGTAACGATCGCGGAGGCTTTGGCGGATCCGAGCGATCAGGGTCAGTCCCTGTTGGGGCGGCGGGTTCAGGATGACTGTTTAGGGTCGGCTTTTTTGGATCCCTTTCGGCGGGGCCAAGTGCGGGTGCTGGAGGATGTCACCACTGCGCCGTTGTCGGACTGCCATCGAAATTTGCTGCTCGGTCTCCAAATGCGGGCCCAATTGATTTTGCCGTTGCTGGTGGGCGATCGCCTGTGGGGGTTGATGGTGGCCAGTGAGCACGATCGCCCGCGACTTTGGCAGGCCGCGGAAATTGACTTGCTGCAAGCCCTGGGGGTGCAGGTGGGCATTGCCCTCAAGCAGGCCACATCCCATGCGGTCTTGGCCGCGGAGTTGGAAGAGCGTCGCCGGGCCGAGGCGGCCTTGCGGGAAGCGGAAGCACACCAACGGGCCCTAGTCAGTGCGCTGCCGGATTTGTTAGTGCGGCTGAATGCTGAAGGGATTTTTCTGGAATTTGTCGCCAACCCTGAGTTCGATCGGGTTGGCGATTTAAGTAGTTGGGTCGGTAAGCATGTGTCGGAATTGCTGCCGCCGGTGGCCGCCCAGAAGCGGATGAAAGCCATTCAGCGAGCCTTGGCCACCAAAACCGTGCAGTTTTATGAGCAAAATCTGTCCACCCATGAGGTGTTGCGGATTGAGGAAGTGCGGGTGGTTCCTTACCGCGATGACGAGGTGTTGGTTTTGGTGCGCAACATCAGCGATCGCAAACAGGTGGAATGGCAACTGCGAGATTTGAATCAGTCCTTGGAGCGGAAGGTGGCCAAGCGCACCACCACGCTGCAAATTCGGGAAGCTCAGATTCGGGCAATGGTGGCGGCCATTCCCGATCGCCTGCTGCGGGTGACCCCTCGGGGCCAATGTTTGGACTACAGCACCCTCACCCAGGCGAAACATCCCTGGGGCCGCTTCCGCGCTGAGGCGACTGGCGATTCGTTGGAGGCAGCGGACACCCCAACCCTCTCCCAGTTGACCGATTGGGTGGCGGCGGATCAGTTGGAGGCGGTGTTGGAGGCGGTGAACCAGACGATCGAAACCGGCCAACTGCAAGTCATTGAACAGCGGCGGATCCTGGGCGATCGGGTTCTGGATGAGGAATTGCGGATTGTGGGCAGTGATGCGGATGCGGCCCTGGTGATGGTGCGGGATGTGACCGAGCGCAAGGCCGCCGAAGCCCAACTGCAGGAACGGGAAGCTCGCTATCGTGGCTTGATGGCGGGGGCAAGCGATGCGATCGTGGTGACCAACCTTCAAGGGGAAATCCTGGAAGTGAATCGCAAGGCGGAGGAACTGTTTGGCTATGACCGTGCCCAACTGATCCAGATGCACCAATCCCAGTTGCACCCGATCGATTGCCAGGAGGAGATGGTGCAGGCCTTCCAATCGGTGATTACGGATGGTCCCTGCCAGCTCACCAATGGTCAAATTCAGCGGGCCGATGGGCAAGCAATTCCGGTGGAAATTACCGGCTCGATCGTGCAGGTGGGCCAAACCCAACTGGTGCAAGGCATCTTTCGGGATATTCGCGATCGCAAAAATGCCGAACGCCAATTGGCCGACCTGTCCCAGCGGCTCACCCTTGCCCTGGAATCCGGCGCGATCGGTTGTTGGCAATGGAATATTCGAGCCAATACCCTGGTTTGGGATGAGCGGATGTACAGCCTGTATGGGGTTGCGCCCGTGGAACCCGGCCAAAATCAGCGCCTGCCCTACGACATTTGGGCCAGTTCCGTCCATCCGGACGATCGACCGGCCACCGAACAGTTACTCCATGCCGCCACACGCGGCGAAGCCCGTTACGACACCGAATTTCGAGTCATGCTTGCCGATGGCACCGTCCGCCACATCAAGGCCTATGGCGAGCTGCTTTGTGATGCCCAAGGCCAGCCCCAAAGCATGATTGGCGTGAACTATGACATCAGCGATCGCAAACAGGCCGAGGCGGCCCTGCGGCAAAGCGAAGAGAAATTCCGCCGTGTATTTGACTCCAACGTGGTGGGAACCATCTTCACCAACTTTGAGGGGCTGATTGTTGATGCCAACGATTGCTTCTTGGAAATGCTGGGCTACGATCGCCTGGACTTGCAAGCCGGGCGCTTAAACTGGGCCGAACTCACACCACCCGAATATCGAGCGCAAGATATCGCGGCCATTGAACACCTGCGGCAACACGAGTCGATCGCCCCTTGGGAAAAGGCCTACGTGCATCGAAATGGCCATTGGGTGTGGGTGCTAATCGGCGTGGCCATGATTGCCCCCGCAACCGGTAGCTGTGTTTGCGTGGTGGTGGACATCAGCGATCGCAAACGTTCCGAAGAAGCCCTGCGCGAGAGCGAAGAAAAATTCCGCCAATTGGCCGAAGCCGTGGATTCGGTATTTTGGATTTTGGATCTCAATCGCACCAATCGGATCTACGTCAGCCCCGCCTACGAGCGGATTTGGGGCAGACCCAGCGAAGAACTCTATATCACCCCCGACAGTTGGGCCACCAGCATTCACCCTTTGGATCACGATCGGGTCTTAACCGCCATTCCTAAACAGTTATTGGGCGAATTTGACGAGGAATATCGGATCCTGCGGCCCGATGGCGAACAACGTTGGATTCGCGATCGGGCATTCCCCATTTGCAACGCCCAAGGAGAGGTTTATCGCCTCGCGGGCATTGCCGAAGACATCACCCCCCTCAAGCAAGCAGAACTGGAGCGAGAACGGCTGCTTCAGGAATTGGCCGCCTTTAAGCTGGCGCTCGATGCCTCCGCGATCGTGGTGATTACCGATGCCCAAGGGGTCATGACCTATGTCAACGATCGATTTATCGCGGTTTCCGGCTACAGCCGCGAGGAATTGATTGGCAAAACCCATCGACTGGTGAAGTCTGGCCACCATCCCGCCTCCTTCTTCAAGGACTTGTGGGACACCATTTTGGCGGGGCAAATTTGGCGCGGGGAAATTTGCAACCGAGCGAAAGATGGTCGGCTCTATTGGGTAGACAGCACGATCGTGCCGTTTCTCGATCGCGCAGGGAAACCGATTCGATTTTTGGCCGTTCGTTTTGATATCACCCCGCGCAAACGAGCAGAAATTGACCTCAAAAATAGCAACTTCCTGCTTTCCACCATCAGCCAAGCCCAAACGGAATTTATTACGGCTGCCAATCGATTAACAATCTTTGAAGGCCTTCTGAATGGCTTATTAGAACTGACCGAAAGTGAATATGGCTTTATCGGAGAAGCGCTATTTCGAGGCGATGGCAGTGCCGCGATCGAAGAAGGCTTTCTCAAAATTAAAGGCGTTCCCTACCTGCAATCCCACAGCGTCACCAACATTGCTTGGGATGCAAATGCGCAAAAGTTCTATGAAGATAACTATGAAACGGGAATGCAATTTACCAACATGAACACGCTCTTTGGCGCGGTGATCATGACCGGTAAACCCGTGATTGCCAACAGTCCCAGCACCGACCCGCGCAGTGGCGGTACACCACCCGGCCACCCTCCCTTGCAGGCATTTTTAGGCATTCCATTCTATCAAGGCAATCAATTGGTGGGGATGATTGGAATTGCCAACCGGCCCGGCGGTTATGAGTCGAGGATGGTGGGCTATCTAGAGCCATTTTTGGTCACCTGTAGCACCCTAATTGAGGGCTATCGGGTCGATCGCCAGCGCCGCCAAGCTGAAGAACAACTACAGCGCACCAATGATGAATTAATTCGGGCGACTCGCCTGAAAGATGAGTTTCTGGCCAACATGAGCCATGAATTACGCACGCCCTTGAATGCCATTTTGGGCATGACCGAAGGGTTGCAGGAACAGGTTTTTGGCTCGATTAATGATAGTCAGCTCAAAGCCTTGGGGACGATCGAGCGTACCGGCTCCCATTTGCTCTCCCTGATTAATGACATTTTGGATGTGGCCAAAATTGAATCGGGGCAATTGGAATTAGATCAAGCGCCCACGGCGATCGTGCCTCTGTGCCAATCTAGTTTGACTTTCATTAAACAACAGGCCCTGAAGAAACATATTCAGGTAGATACTCAAATTCCCAGTCAGTTGCCCCACGCATTGTTAGATGAACGACGAATGCGGCAAGTACTGATTAATTTGCTGAATAATGCCGTGAAGTTCACGCCGGAAAATGGGCGTGTGACGCTGTTGGTTTCCCTGGAAAATTACGCCGTTCAAGAATCGCAGCCGTCTCAATCTTGGCTGCGGTTTTCCATTATCGATACGGGAATTGGGATTGCCCCGAATCAGTTAGATCGGCTGTTCTGTCCCTTTGTGCAAATTGATAGTGCGCTGAATCGCCAATACGAAGGAACGGGGCTGGGTTTGGCCCTGGTGAAGCGGATTGTGGAACTCCACGGCGGCCGGGTGGGGGTCACGAGCAAGGTGGGGAGTGGCAGTTGCTTCACGGTCGATTTGCCCTACCATCCTGGTCGCACGATCGCGGACGCTAGTGATGATCAATCATCGGCCAATTTGGATTCATCGCTGGTGATTGAATCAACGGATGGGGGCCGATCGCCCTGCATTTTGTTGGCGGAAGATCAAGAGGCCAACATCAACACGATCGTGAGTTATTTAACGGCCAAAGGATATCGGGTAATTCTGGCCAAAAATGGTGCAGAGGCGATCGCTCAAGTGCAGCAATCGCAGCCCGATTTGGTGTTAATGGATGTGCAAATGCCGGGGATGGATGGCCTGGAGGCGATGCAATTACTGCGGCAAGATGTGCAATACGCTAACTTGCCGATCGTGGCCCTCACGGCGCTGGCCATGGAGGGCGATCGCGATCGCTGCTTGGCCGCCGGAGCCAATGAGTATTTAACGAAACCAGTGCGCCTGCGCCAGTTGGTGACCACGATTCAAAACCTGCTGCCCCAGTTTCCGAGCTAGGTAGCTTCGTCCCGGCCAAGGCTGGCTGCCTAGCGCACCACCGCCTGCTGGCGATCGAGCTGAATCAAGGTTTGGTTACCCCGCATCAACCGATAGGAAGCGGTCCAAGTGCCTGGCATCAGGGGCGATCGCCGAGTGCCCTTGCCCACGTAGGTAATCCACTGTTTTTGATCTTGGTCGATCGGCCGTTGATAGTCCGTGACGATCGAACCATCGGGGGCCAACAGCTTGAAATATTCCACATCCCCCTTTTGCACCCCAAAGGCATGAACCCAAAAGGTGAGCGCCTCCGCCTGGCCGGGAATTTGGTTGCTTTGGAACTCGCCGCGCCACAGCTCATCCTCCACCGGTTGCTTGGGGGCAAAGCCGCTGCGAATTAGCCCCGTGGCCACATAGTTGCGCGCCCCGTCATTCCAAACCGTGTTGGTGTTGTTGCCCGTCGCGCAGCCCGCAATCCGATCGCCCCCCAACAGCGGATCCACTTCCTTGCCATCCTTGCGCACCGTCACATGCACATGGGGAAAGGTGGTCATGCCCGATAGACCCACCAGGCCCAGGGGATTGCCCGCCTGGACTCGATCGCCAACTTTGACCCGCACGCTGCCCTGTTTCATGTGGCAATACTGGGTTTGCCAGCCGTTGCCATGGTCTAGCATTACGCCGTTGCCGCACTCAATGCCCGCCACGGTCGATCGCGCTTCCGGGGAAGTGAGCCGTCGATCGGGCACACCATCCCGCATGGCCGACACCGTGCCCGCCGCCGTGGCCACCACCGGCACAGCCGTTTGCGGAGTCCAGAAGGGAATTGCAAAATCCGTGCCGTTGTGACCGTCATAGGTCAAGTGCCGACACATGGAATCCCGCTCGCCCGTGCTGGGGTCGTGGTCGGGATAGAGCATCACAAAACAATCTTTGCCCAGTTGGCAATCGATCGGGCGGCGCAACAGGGCGGTGGCCGTTCTCTGGGCCAAGCGACCATCGATCGAGCGCTCCGGAGCCGGAATGCTGATGACACCGCCGGCCGGCGCGATCGTGGACGAGTCGGCCGCTTGGGCCAACGCGGGGGAATCTGAAGGGGCCGATTGCCCGATCGGGCCCTTCAGACCCACCCAAGTCAACCCCGCGCCGATCAAGATCAAGGAGCCGATCCTTAGGGGCCATGGAAACATGTCACTCACCGTTATTGTTCAGAAAAACCAGAGTCGATCGCCAAAGAGCTGCCCTGCCCTAACCTTCCGAGGATGCTGTGGTCATCAGGAGACTGCTCCATAGACCCGACAGACCCGACAAAAATAGACCCGACCAAGACTGAGATGGCGATTCCTCAGGCTTAGACCCCCCATGGCCCATTTTGGTTGCAACTTTTCGGCCGGTTGCTTGTTCAGTTTGTCTTGCTTCCGCGTTGTGAATCCTAAGCCTTGTGCCAAACGGGCGATCGAGCAAGGTAACCGCCTAACCCCCCATCCCAAACCGGTTCGTTTTCGGGTTTGAGACCTCAGGCGGTTCCGTGATCATCCCATCCTATTCAGGATTAGTCATAATTTGTGAGCTTCTAGCAAGTCCCGGAATGCGTCATTCGGGTTTGCAATAATCCCCCGTGGGCACGGCCCGCTCGATCGTGTAGGCCGCACCGGGCACAAGGATAAATTCGCTGGCTCCCACTTCGCTGTTGGGGTTGCCCCAATCGTAGGTGTAGCCCAAGCCGGTGAAGGGTTGCAGATTAGTGCGAATGCTGCGGTAATACAGCCCCTTGAAGAAGGTTTGATAGTTGGCAATGCCCGATCGGGGGGTGATGCCCGCCACCTTTGGCAAGTCCGCCGCCAGGGATTGGGGAAAATCCGCTTGGCACTGGCGATCACTCACTTCCGGATCCGCACAGGGGCGAAACAAATCCCGCACATCCACCCACATTTCCACAAACACGTCATAGTTCCAGGCCGGATCCAAGCCCAAATATTGCTGGAGCCGCAGTTTCAAATCCGCTTCAGTGGCGTTGGGATTCTGTTGGCGATATTGCCGACAAAGCTGTTGCACCTGGGGAGCCGCCGTGACCCAAATCAGTTGGTTTTCGTTGCTGGAACTGTTGGTGGCGGGTTTGATGAAGCGATCGAACGAGCTTTGACTCTTCCAGGTCACCATCAACAATCGCTGGCGATCGGGATGCCAAACCAAATTCGGATTATCCGGCGTGAGGGGAATTAGCTCCGAAACCTGCTCGGTGGGTTCCGCCACCGCCGCATCCCGAATTGCCTCGTTGTAGCGTTCCTTGGGGGATGGGGTCGCCTGCACCGCATCGGGGCCGAGCGACAACGTGCAAACCAAACCCAGCGCTGCCCCAAGGAGGCGTTGGGAAATTTGAGAGATTGAAACAGTCGAAAACATGGCTGTCAGGGGGTCTTCAACCTTGGTCAATCGCCATCCTAACCAGACTCCTTGGGATTGAGGGCTAGGGGTAAAAGCATTGGATCAAGCGTTGAATGCAGAGCAGTCGCCCGATCGCCCCAATTTCTGAGGATTTTGCGAATTCTATAGATTTGTTGGTTTGATTAGATTTGTTGCAATTTACCTTGACTCTCGTTCACCAGAATTGACAAAAACCTTAGAACATTCGTGGTAACAAAAGGTTTAAACCCCTTGTTCGGGATTGGGCAGTGAGTGGCTTAATCATTTGCTTAGTCATGCTGAGTCATTTGCTTAATCATGTGCTTAGTCATTCGCTGCCATTAATTTTGGACATTGGGCATAGTTTGGCCCCGCTGTTCTGCGCTTGGAGCAGTGTGGCTATTTTTAGGAAATTTGTGGATGACTACGCCTACCTGCCGCCTCAATTTAGAAACTGGCTCCGTTGCTTTTGGTTATGCACCCGCCGCGGCCCGGCAATTACAAACGGAATTGAAGGGGCTGATCGATCGAATCAAGGCCGCCACCCAGGTGACTCCCGGTGATCGCCCCACGCCCCAAGCCAATTTGGACTATCAACATGCGGGAGAGGTGTTTTTGGAGGTGTTTTGTAACCCCAATATTTGGCCATCGCCCTTTGCGGCGAAGGTGCTGTTGACCGTGCGGGACGATCGGATTCGGCTCAGTTTGGAAACGGCGCTCGATCGCCTGATGTCTGACCTGAATGATTACCTAGAGCAGGTTTAAGGTTGGTTGTCATTGCTTAACCCTCATCGTTGTAACAAGGGGCTTAAGCCCCTTGTCCCCCACGATCTGGCAACGGTGGAATCAAGGTTTCAGGCGATTTGGTGATCGGTCTTAGGGCGCGTTCACCTGTTCGACTGGCTTTTCGACTGGCGGTGGAAAAGGCTGCTGCACAAATTCCATCAGAATGTCTGTGCAGCGGGCGATCGCCTTGAGGTGGGCAATCTCGTAACCGTGGGTGTTTTGGGTGGGGAAGCCCAAGCAGGCGGCCCGGGGCACATGGCCAAATTTCATGGCGATCGAACCATCGCTGCCAAATCCGCTGATCACGGCGTATTGAATGGGTAAGTGCAATCGCTCGGCCGCCGCCTGTAGCGCCCGGTTCAGGTCTTCGTCATACAGCCCATAGGCATCCTGGGACAGCAACACCGGCACGGGCCCCGGGGCGATCGGGTATTCCGGGGCGATCGGGGCAATTTCCAATGCAATCAGGGCCGCCAGCTTCTGTTGTTGCGCAAAGTACATGGCTCCCAAGGCTCCCACCTCTTCCTTGGCGGAAGCAACCAGATATAGATCCATGGCCGGCGGCTCCTCCTGGGCCAATAGCCGTTCTGCCAAATCCAGCAAAATGGCCACGGAAGCTTTGTTATCTAAGGTGTAGCTGGCGATTTGGTTCGGGCCCAGGCGCAACGGTTGTTTGCGGTGTTTGCTCACCACGGCGCGGCTGCCGGGCCGAATGCCCGCTGCGGCCAACTCAGCAGGAATCCGACCCGTTTCCACCCAGGCCCGCTCCCAGGTCAGGGGCTGGTTGTCCTGCAAATTCCGCTGGGGGGACTCGTGGGACACATGGCGCGATCCAAAACTGAGTACGCCGGTGATAGTTTGGCGATCGCCCAACAGATCGATCGCCCCTTCGCCATAGACCCAAGGGAAAGCCCCGCCCAGCTTGCGCAACTGCACCCGCCCATCGGACTCAACGCCTTTGACAATCGCGCCGATCTCATCCTTGTGGGCCGTGATGGCGATCGGCTTGGCGGTGCGATCGCGCCCGGGAATCACAAAAATCAAATTACCGGCCTCGTCTTGATTCCAGGTCAACCCCAGAGCCTCGGCGCGAGCGATTAACCAGCGATCGACCTCCTGTTCGGCCCCGCTGGGCGAATGACACATCACTAGGGCGCTGATGGTTGCAAAAAGTTCGTCATACATGGCGAGATCACGGGTCTGGGATGGTGATTGACTTGCAGAATTTTAGCGATCGCCCTCCGTGGCCCGACGCGCCTGTTCCCAAGCAATCCAAGCTGCTCGGTGAATATCCAGCCAAGAAATGGCCCGATCGCGTGCCAAAGCGGCCACATCCTCAAATTCTGGATGAACATTCTGAACCGTTTTGCGGGTTTCGTCTTGCCAAGCCACCTTCACCCGCACGGGGCCATAGTCCGTGTCCACCACTTCCAAATGGCGCGGCAAAACACGGCGCTGTTGAAACGATCGCCGAATCCCGATCGTGGTGGTTTCTTGAAACAACACATCCTCACAGGCGGTGAACCGATCCAGGGGCGTAATTACCGTGATGGCCACGCCGGATCGCGATTTCTTCATGGTCACGGGCTGCACAAAGGCATCCAGGGCCCCCACCTGCAACAACCGCTCGATCGCGTAGGCGATCGCCTGGGGGCTGCAATCATCAATTTGGGTTTCCAACACCGCCACTGTTTCCAGGTCAGGATCATGGGGACTGGCTAGGCTTTCCGGCCCCGGCAAAGCTGGGCCGGATTGACCCGATCGAGACTGCCCTGATGGCAATGGCTGGGCCGCCTGGGCAGACCACTCGGGCCGATCGCCCGGAGCCGGAGACTGCGGGCCCCGATCGCTCCGAGGCGGGGGCACAATCAGCGGGGACAAAGGGGCCGATCGCACCAACGGAGCCGACAAACCGGCGGGCGCTGCCAACTCTCCCAACCACAGCCGCATAATGTTGGGCAATGGGAGCGATCGCTGGCCCGCGCCCAACCCCACCCGCTGAAGGGTCATGGCCGGCGGCGACCCGAACCCCTGGGCCAATCCCACGGCGATCGCGGCTCCCGTGGGGGTCACCAATTCCCGATCGATTCCGTTGGCATAAACCGGCACTTGTCCCATTTCAAACAGCTTCAACACCGCCGGAACCGGCACGGGCAATCGCCCATGGGCCGCCCAAACCGTGCCGCCGCCCGTGGGCAAAGCGGAACAGAAAATCCGCTCAACCCCCAGCCAATCCAGCCCTAAGCAGGTTCCCACCACGTCCACGATCGCATCGATCGCCCCCACCTCGTGGAACTGCACCTGTTCTGGCGCAATGCCATGAACAGCCCCTTCTGCTTGGGCCAACTGCCAAAAGATCGATCGACTCCATTGCACCACCCGATCGGGTAGCGACGAATTCAGAAGCATGGCCTCAATGTCTGGCCAACGGCGGCTGTGGTGATGGGTGTGATGGTTGTGGGGATCGTGGTGATGATGGTGATCGGGGCTATGGTCGTGATCATCGTGCCCGTGATGCTCATGATCATGATGCTCGTGCTCGTGCTCATGATCATGATGCTCGTGCTCGTGATGCCCATGATCATGATGCTCATGCCCGTGCTCATGATGCTTGCGCCCGTGATGCTCGTGCCCGTGATCTCCCAGAGCTTCAGGTGAGCGGGCAGATGGTTCAGCCCCTTCCCCCGGCTCATCCATGGGATCTTCCACCTGAAAGGAACCACCGGGCGATCGCCACTCCACGATCGCTTTCAAGGCTCGCTGGCCGTTGTGGTGCATGGTTTGGCTGCTGAGGCGATATTCCTCGGCAATTCCCAGGCGATCGAGCTGCGATCGCACATAATCCAAGGGCACACCCACATCCAGCAGCGCCCCCAAACACATATCCCCCGCCAGCCCCGTTGGGCAATCAAAATAGGCCACCTTCATTTGTTTTGCCCTCCGCCCAAGTCTGAAAAATCTATCCCGCCATCTTGTCGGCCAGCGCTTTGGCAATTCGTTCGGGAACCGGTCGATCGTCGGTCTTGATGATTGGTCTTGATGATCTGTTGATTGAGATCTTGAGATCTTGGATGAAATCTTGAGAGATGAAATCTTGAGATCTGTTGGTTGGTTAATCGTTCAAGAACTGAGCGTGCTCGTGAATTTTGTGTGCCCGCGAATGCACTGATTATGAATCAGCGTTGATCTGACCGTGTGGCCGCATTAGTGCCGCATCAGTTCGATCGATGGGCCCCTTGGTTGTGTTGGGGTCAGTCCATGGGGGTTCATCATAGGTTTCTTCCGGCTCCTGATGATTGAGGGTTAATCAACAGTGAACTCAATGCATCTAGAAAATTGCCACATTACACCCCGTATAAACACTGAGTTAAAAATGCACCAGTGTTTTCAAAAAATGTCGAAATTGTCTGAATTTTGGTCGATTTTGAGAGTGAGATTGCTGATCCCGATTCAGTGATGATTGATGCACCGTCAGGGCCAACAATGAGCCACAATAAACAACAGGTCATGCTATGGCGTGACTAGACCCGATCGCCCTCCAATCCCGACTGATCAGCGGGCGATCGACCCGAAGACTTCTCGCAATCTCAATCCTGAAGTCTTCTCATGCCCTTTCCCAGCGTGATTTCCCCAGCGTGACTTCCCCAGCGTGAAGGTCACCAGGGCGATTTCCCCAGGGCAATCAATCACACCATCGCATTCTCTCAACGCCACCTCGGCCCAGTTGACCTCAACCACCCAACTGGCTCAACGCACTCAAGGACATCGACGAGGAAACGACCATGACGAACGCCTCCCGTCCCCCGGTTCCCCCGCCGCCGCCGCCACCACCGCCTCGGGTGGCCCCGCCGCCGCCGCCGCCGGTTGCTGGTCGTCCTCCGTCGCCTCCCCCGATCGGGAACAACGAGCAAACCCTCCCGATCAACATGGCCCCGCCGCGCGTGGCCCCACCGCCGGCCCCCACGGCTCCGCCGCCTCGGGTGGCCCCGCCGCCACCGGCCGCCAACACGGTTACCACCCCCGCGCCACCGTCCACCGTGGTGCAGTCAGGGCCCCCCAGCGCTCCGGTGGCGGCCCAAGTGGTCGCTCCTCCTGCGAAGCGCAAGCCCTCTCCCGGTCAGCCGACGATGATTGACATCGTGAAGCGGGCAGACGAAGAAGGCTGCTCCGATATTCACTTGGGAGTGAACGAAGTGCCCCGTTTCCGGAAGCGCGGTGACATCGTGCCTCTGGACTATCCCACCACCGACCTCGACACCTTCATGAGTTGGTTGGGGGAAATCATGAGCGAAGAAGATATCGCCTTCTTCCAAGAAAATCTGGACTATGACGGAGCTGCCGATCTGGGCTTTGTGCGGATTCGGATTAGCTGCTTTGATTCGTTGGCGGGCCCGGCCATGGTGCTGCGGCTGATTGGGGCCACCATTCTGAGCATGGAGCAGCTTAATTTGCCGCCCGTGTTCCGGGATGTTTGCCACTACCACAAGGGCTTGATTTTGGTGACGGGGCCCACGGGTTCCGGGAAGTCCACCACCATGGCCGCCATGTTCGACTACATCAACAAGAGCATGGCGAAGCACATCATCACGATCGAGGATCCGGTGGAGTTTGTGCATGTCAGCCAAAAATCCCTGATCAAGCACCGGGAAGTGGGGCGGCACACGCGGCAATTTTTCAACGCCCTGAAGGGGGCCCTGCGCCAAGACCCGGACATCATGTTGGTGGGGGAAATTCGGGATGCGGAAACGATGAAAATCGCTCTGAAGGCAGCCTCAACGGGTCACTTGGTTTGTGGAACCCTGCACACCAACAGCGCCATCAAGACGATCGAGCGGGTGTTGGGGATGTTTCCCCCCAATGAGCACGCGGCCCTGCGGGTGAGTTTGGCCGAATCGTTGGTGGCGATCATTGCCCAAGGCTTGTGCAAAACCACCGATGGGAAACGAGCTGCCTACCACGACATCTTGATCGCCACGGATGCGATTAAGGAATACATCATCAAGGGCGAGATGGAGGAGATTAACCAGGTGATGCTGAAGTCAGAGTTTGACGGCATGATCACCATGAATAAGGCGCTGTTTAATCTCTACCAAGAGGGCCGCATCACGGAGGAAGTGGCGCTGGAAAACTCGCCCACACCGAACGAAATGGCCCAATTCCTGCGCGGTCGGGTGTAGGTTGTGCGTTTGAGGGGCAAGGGGCTTCAGCCCCTTGTCTCCGATTGTCATACAAGCGTCTGAAACCCTGATTCCACCGTACCGACATCGTGAGGAGCAAGGGGCTTAAGCCCCTTGTTACGACGACTGGGACATGGAAAATCAATCGTTTCCGCCTGATCCTAGGAAATGACGACAGGCCCTAAAGCCCCTTGTCTCCGATTCGGGCCTAGACGTTTTTCAGGGCTTCGGGTTGGGTTTGCAACCCGTGATCGACCCCGTGGCGTTGCAAGATGGTTTTAATTTCTTGGGCGATCGGGATGGGCTGTTCCACCATGCCCATATGTCCACAATCGGGAATTTCCCGCAGGTTTTCGCCCGACATGTCAAACAGTGGATGGAAGCTGGCCAAGTGGCGCACATAGCGCGGCTCCATCACAGAATCTTGGTTTCCGGCAATGAAGTAGGCTGGCTGAGTAAGCTGGGCCACCACCTGGGGCAAGCGATGAACTTCCGCTTCGGTGGTGGACTCCAACAGAGTCCAGAGGGCCGCTTCGGGATGGGCGGTCACAAAGTCGATCAGTCGCTGCCGACCCCATTGGCGGTCTACGGGGCGGGCCACGCTGTCGCGGCTGAAGACCCAATCGAGACCCGGAAAGGCCCGCAACCATTGGGGCCGAAATTGCACCAAGCGCTGGCCAACGGCCCGAAAGCGCTCAAATTCTTCTTTGAGATAAATGCCGCCGCCGGAGTTGAGGCAAATGACCCCTTGAATCCGATCGGGAAATTTGTGGGCGCTCCACAGGGCGATCGCCCCGCCGAGGGAGTGACCCACAATCCAGGCGGTCTCAATTCCCAAATGCTCAAGCAGCCGATTTAAATCTTCGGCGTAGGCTGCCGGGGCGTAGTTTTGGTAACGCTCGCGCGGCGTTGAAAATTGCTGGGGTTGGGTGGGTTGTGATGCCCCAAAACCGCGCAGGTCATAGGACAAACAGGGGATATGGGGCTGGAATTGGTCAATGAGGGGCTGCCAATAGTGGCGGCTGAGCAGCCAACCATGGACAAAGACCAAAGCCCAGCGGGTGGGGCGATCGGGATCGAGCCGGTAACTGTGGGGAACGCCGCGAATGGTGATGGTTGCCATACTCCGATCCTATCAGGAACAGCCCGATCCCTGGATCGGTTTGGAAGCGCAAGGGAAGCGGTTCCCCAACAAAAAACTTGAGAAGCTGAAATGCTTTGGTAGTGGTGGTTTTCAGGGTTTCAGCCTTTGACGGTTCCGGATTTTGGCTGCCCTGCCCGAAAGAGAAAAAGTCTCGATCGATCCCCACGGCCCCCGGCCCAGCAAGACAGCGAATCGAGGCTAATCGCTCGATGCGCCCCTCGAAATTGGCTTCGAGCAGGGCGATCAATCACGATCCACCTCGATTCGCCTCGATCCACCGCGACCACGGCAATCAACGCAATAACAATCAACAAAACAGAATCAACAAACCAGAATCAACAAAACAGCGACGGGTCATCAGCAATGGCCACTGGCCACTGGCAACCGGCAATTAACAACTGCAAAAGCCAATCATCGCCGTAACGCATTGGGGAAGTCATTCTCAGCAGTTCTGATCTGGTTTTGTTCTCTCAGAACTGTCGCCCCAAAACCACACTCCACCACACCCAATTCAGAATTACTGGATACCAGACTGAACTGGCTAAACGAACCGCAAACATGCTTTAGCTAATTCTGACTAACGCTGATTGGTGGAGGGTTGAAAATTCCGTTTTTGATGGAATCAAATTCTCGGAAATTGCATAACAAAATCCTAGAAAGAAAACGGAATCAACCCCCCAATTACAGGCTGCATCAAACGATCCTTAGCTCATAGGAGCGGCGAACACATACCGCACAAAATCACGGCGGCCGCTGCCCCGGTGCGAGTTCCGAGTGCGGCGCACCACAGTGGGTGCAGCCTCTACGGACAGTTCTTGATGATTGATCATTTGGGTTTCGGAAACCAAGGGAGTCATTGCGCCCGCCGGCAGCGATGGCGCAACCGCTAGGCACAAACCGAGCAGCATCGAAGCAGAAGGGAACAGGCGCATAGGAAGAAATCCATCTCGAACGTTGCTGCTCCTTCCTTCTGAAAAAAATCAACGGAATCAGGAAAACGAATCAACATTTTTAGTAAGAATTTTGATGTCTTTCTCCGGAACTAATTCCTTTTACGGTTTAGTGCCAATTCCTTAACTGGCCCCGAAATTTGGGTGATAATTAGCTAATTAGAATCTCTTCGTTCGGGGGGCCGGAAAACCGGATTTTGGGGAGAAATTGGGGTCAAAATTGCGATCGCCACGGCATCAGTGCTGGTTGAATGGAGAATTGACGAACACCAAGGAAGATTCGCCGTTGTCTGGATTGGCCAATTCACAAACCGACCTACGGGCAAACTCGCTGGTCAGCACGATCGAGGCAATTTTGTATCTCAAGGGACAGCCCCTCAGTTTGGCGGAGATTGCTGACTGTGCCGGTTGCGCGCGAGATCTGGCCCACGAGGCCTTGCTGGACTTGATGAACGACTATGCCCAGCGGGACACGGCGTTGGAGGTGGTGGAACTGCGCAAGGGCTGCTACACGTTGCAATTGCGCGATCGATTCCAGTCCCTGGTGGAGCGGCTGATTCCGGCGGACTTGGGAGTGGCGGCGTTGCGAACGTTGGCGGTGATTGCGCTCAAGGGGCCGCTGCCGATGGCGGATTTGGTCGATTTACGCGGCTCCGGAGCCTATCAACATGTCCAGGAGCTGGTGGAGCGAGATTTTGTGAAAAAACGGCGCTATGGGCGATCGTCCATGGTGCAGGTGAGCGAAAAGTTCCACCGCTACTTTCAGTTGGATGTGGAAAATCAGAATTCTGCCCAGTTGGAGTTGGCGCTCAATCAGTTGCGATCGAGCCTGCCGCCGGATGAGGATGCGGCCGAAGACCCGGAAGATCTAGAGGATCCAGAAGACCTCGATCAGGATTCGGTTGATCCAGACCTGGACTGAGAATCTGGGCTGGGAATCTGGGCTGGGAATCTGGGCTGGAAAGTTTAGGGTAATGATTTTGAGGAAATGCTTGAGCCGATCGGGAGTGTGCGTCTCTTGAAATATTTGTGGCATCAGTGGTTAGCCGCCGCCTCGGAGCGGCCAGACCTGCGGGCCCCGATCGCGGTGGTCTTGGGGGCCATTCCCGGCGCATTGGGGCGTTATTATCTGTCGCTGCTTTGTGCGCGGCTGTGGGGCACGGGTTGGCCGATCGGCACGTTTTTGGTGAATTTGTCTGGGGCGGTGTTGATGGGGCTGTTTGTGGGGTGGATGACGGATCGATCGCCCCTGTATCCCGAATTGCGGCTGTTGTTTGCCGTGGGATTCTTAGGCTCCTACACCACCTTTTCTAGCTACATCTTGGATGCGTCAAATCTGGCGCGATCGGGCGCTTGGGCCATGAGCTTGGCCTATGGTTTTGGCAGCTTTGCCCTCGGTTGGTTGGGTTTGGAATTGGGGCGTTGGCTGATTGATCGTTGGCGTTAGGTGACTTGCTCGATGACTTGCCCAATGTTGCCAACCGGTTTGATGTGGCTCGTTGGGTGCATCGTAAAGAAAATTTTACAAAAAATGAGCAAAGACTTCTCTGATCTCCACCTTCTGAAATCGGTGATTGTGTGGGGAGCAATGGCAAGTTCAGCCGTGAATTGCCCATGACATTCCAGCCATAATTCAGGCTGCGAAACCCAAGCTTTCCCCTAGGCGAATCTGCTTTGCAATCCCCATCATGCTGAATGGCCGCCCTCGTAGCGACCGTTGGGAAAAGCCTTGGGGATTGATCGGGATCAATCGGGATCGATCAGAATTGATTGAGATCGCCATCGTTTGGCGGGTGGTTGCAAATGGCTGCTTTGTAATTGTTTCGTTGCAACTCCCGGCATTCCGCAAGAGTAAGACTCTCATGGATTGCTATGTTCGATCCCTGGATTTATGAACCTAGTTGAAATAACGTCAACTTCTGTTGACTTCCCTAGACGCTGACTCAGAACCGGTTTATCTTCAAATCAAGGTACGAAAGAAGCAAGAAACGCTTCTCTCCAAGGACAGTTCCCGGTGCGTACCTCCTGCCGGAGACTGGCACGACTTCCTCTTCTGTGTTGCATCCGAAGCTTGTTGTTCAAGTAGCGTTTGCGCCATGCGGCGATCGAACCGGTAGCTGTTGATAAAACTAGCTCATTCGGGAGGTCATGAATCGTGAGGTTCGCACCACAGGCGCTGCTAACAAAGCAGTCTGAATCGACTGAAGTGATGCCCGATCGACCGAAGTTGTGTATCGTTGTCCACCCGATTGATTAGCTGTTGAGAGTAAAACCTGTTGAGTGATTCCTGTCTTCAAATAGCCAGCGAAAGCAAAAAGGTCTAGTCCGCGTCTGGGCTAGACCTTTTGAGTTTTGAGGCTTGAATTTTGAAGCTTGAGCTTTTAGGTTTGAGTGCTTAGCGTTAAGTGCTTAGTGTTAAGTGTTTAAAGTATTGAACATTGAGCTGCTAAGTTTGGATTCCTGATTCAAGATTGGGAGCGATCGAGCCGTTTTGCAATCCAGCGGCCAATCCCATTTAAAATTGCGCCTGCCATCAGAATGCCCAAGGCCGGCTGCCATAGGGGTTGCCACAGGGAATACCACAGATCAAACCCGAAGGGCTTGTGGAGACTGCGACCAACCACGGCGATCGCCAGCCAAGCAAAGCTCAAAAACACCAAAAACAGATTGGCCATCAGCGCGCGATCGGCCCACAGCCAAAATTTAGTTTGCCAATTGGGGGAAGAAGGGGGAGCGGTCATCGGTCTTAGGTTCGCTGGTGCGGTTTTTGTGGTGATCCTGTGGCGTTAATTGCGTTAATTAGGAGTTGTATCATGCTCCGTTTCCCAATCGCCCTTTCCCTTGCAAAACCCAACATTTAACCCCGCTGAGCAACCGACTGAGCAACCGGCTGAGGCAACCGATCGCCCGATCGAGCCAGCCGCACCCCACCTGGAAACCCTGGCCATTCATGCGGGCCGCGCACCCGACCCCGCCACGGGAGCGATCGCCCCGCCGCTATATCTCACCAGCACCTTCGAGCGATCAGCCGATGGTTCCTATCCCCAAGGCTATCTCTACAGCCGGTTAGATCATCCCAACCGTCGATCGCTCGAAACCTGTTTGGCCGCCCTCGAAGGCGGCGCGGCGGCAGCGGCCTTCAGCTCCGGCGCAGCGGCTATGATGGCAGCGCTGCAAGCCCTCGGGCCCGGGCAGTTGGTGGCCCCGCGCGATCTCTATCGCGGCACGGCCCAATTGATGGAACAGGTGTTGCAGCCCTGGGGCTTAGCGGTGGTTTGGGTTGATGCCACGGATTTGGCACAGGTGGCCGCCGCCCTCACGCCCGAAACTCGCGCCGTTTGGGTGGAAACGCCTTCCAATCCGTTGCTGAAGCTGTCGGATATTCGGGCGATCGCCCAGTTAGCCCAAGCGGCCGGGGCCCTTTGCATTTGCGACAACACTTGGGCCACTCCCCTGTTGCAACGGCCCTTGGAATTGGGAGCCGATTGGGTTGTCCATTCCACCACCAAATATCTCGGGGGCCATAGCGACGTAACCGGCGGGGCGGTCATTGCTCGCGAACTGACCCCGGCCTTTGAGCGGGTGCAACAGGTGCAGCGGCTGGGCGGATCCGGATTGGCTCCCTTTGACTGCTGGCTGACCCTGCGCAGTGTGGCCACGTTGCCGGTGCGGATGGCGGCCCACTGTGCCAATGGGCGGCAGGTGGCGGCCTGGTTGCGATCGCACCCGGCGATCGAGGCGGTTCACTATCCCGGCTTGCCAGATCATCCCCAAGCGGCCTTGGCCCGATCGCAAATGAAGGACTTTGGGGGCATGGTGTCGGTGCAAGTGCGGGGCGATCGCCCGGAAGCCCTGGCCGTTGCCGCCGCCCTCCAGATTTTCACCCGGGGTACAAGTCTCGGCGGCGTGGAAAGTTTAATTGAGCACCGCGCCTCGATCGAGGGGCCCGGAACCACCACCCCAGAAAACCTGCTGCGTCTCTCGATCGGCCTTGAGCACCCAGACGATTTATTAGCCGATTTGGCGCAGGCCTTGGCAAAAGTGTACGGACTCGGAGCGCAATCGCACGTATCCCCCATTGTTGATCCCCGAGTATGATAAAACCGTCCTGAAAGCAGCCATGGCGATGCCCTCGTGATTCCCTCCCAAGACCAGGATTGGACATCTGATAACGGGTTTGATGATGTATATCGTCAGGCCTGTGGTGGCAGCATTGCCGCGATCGTCCAGATCCTGAATCAAAAGTTGGCTTCCGACCAAATTCGCACCCGCGCCATCATTGCGGGTGGTAGCTTGCAATTGCTGTGTGAAGCCCCCACAGCGGAAAACCTCGATCGCGACCACACGGTCGAGCGGGTGCGCGCCATCTTGGAACAAGTGGCCCCCCGAGGAATTCGCAAAGTCACGCTCTATGCCCGCCTTGTGCAAGAACAGCAGCTTTTGTGGCTAGAGGCGATCCAGCGAGAGCCGGAGGATCTGTTGTGGTCAGAGCCGATGATTTTGAAGCGATCGCACTGGTTCCGGTGGGCTTTTCGCAATCTCACCTCCCGCCAACGAGACCTCAACCTACCCACCCTTGGATCCACCTTGCCCGCCAAGGCCGCCCGCACCCAATTTTGGGTCGGAGCCGCCGGGGGAGCGATCTTGAGTGTCTTTTTGCTGGGGCTAGTGGCCTGGAATTTGAAATGGATCACCATTGGCAACCCGCCGGCCACCCCCACCGCCAGCACCACCAATGATCCCTTCGTGAAGGCTGTTCGCTTGGCGGAAACGGCTGCTCTTGGGGGGCAAACGGCCAAAACGCGCCAACAGTGGCTAGAACTGGCGACTCAGTGGCAAGCCGCCGCCGACTTGATGGAGCAGGTGACCCCAGACGATCGCCGGGCCGCCACCGCGCGCGATCGGGCCCAGCGTTACCGCCAAAACAGCCAACAGGCCCGCCAACAGGCCGAGTTAGCCCCCGCTGCCTTGCCCTAAGGCCTGTCGCCATTTCCTAGGATCAGGTGGAAACGATTGATTGTTCACGTCCCAGTCGTCGTAACAAGGGGCTTAAGCCCCTTGCCCCCCGCGATCTGCCAACGGTGGAATCAGGGTTTCAGACGATTTGACGACACGCCCTAACTTTTGCCCTAATTATTCTGTTGCAAAATCCTGAAACTAAGGGTCAATTAATATTGACCTGATGTTTGGGAGTGGCAGTCATCATCCGGCTAGGCGACGATGGCAATGTAGTGCAAAATTCCTAGAATTGTGGGGATTTGGTCGAGGTAGTAGGACTCCCGATCGATGGCAATCAAGTAATGGTCGTTAGGTGTCCGCATGAGTTGTAGGAAACGCCAAATTTCCCCGGCGGTTACGCAGCCGAAAAGGGGCAAGGGTAATCTTGATTCCTGATCTGGGCGATCGATATCTGGGTGATTGATATTTGGGGGATTAATTATTGACGACAACCAGTGGGAATTAAATTTCTGATTGAATTGGTATGCTCCCCAAACTTGTGCTGAACATTGGGCCAGAGCTGATTCTAATTCTCCCCGCTTCGCTTCCACAATCGTGCAAATGGGGGCTTGTAGCTCAACATCTAGGGGCGATCGGGCGACAATAAAATCACATTCTCCATTTAGCCCTTGATCAGGTTGAATGGTTAATTCAAAACCAGAAAAAATAGAAACTTGTCGGTGGGTTTGTTCCCGCAGCTCCAATAAAATTGGAGAAATTAACCGCTCCGATCGCTCCTTTTCGGTGAGGAGAGTTGTACTTTGGGCAATTTCCAAGGTTCTGAGCAACCAAGAAGACGGCTCGATCGCGGTGGTCTTGGCTCCCAAGGATAAGGACTGCAATGCCTGACCAAGACCAAATTGGCTTTGTAGTTGACGAAAGCTAAATGATCGATCGGACATGTGTTCCTAACTCCTGACTGATTCGTGGGAGAGCGCGATCGCTAGGTATAGAATGGTGGCGACTGTCAAGCTTGCCATTGTTGACTACAAATTGTTAACCGTGAAAAGTTGACTACGAAAAGTTGACTACGAAAAGTTGACCACAAAACTCAAAACCTGATCGCCCCGGCCAAATTGCTCCTATGCCTATTCGGCACTTTTCCGCGCGATTGAGTGCAATTTCAATGTTTATTGATCGCGCCTTCAAAGTTGATGATGCCAACATCAACAGCGTAAACCGTGCCTACACCCCTGAAGAATGGCAGCGCTTCGGAGCCGCCGAGCACGATCGCGCCACAGGTTTACTGTTAGATTACGAAGGCATTGTCCTACGAGCCGCCTTAAGTGAATTAAATTCCGTGGTGGAGTATGAGTTGAAGTGGGTTGTGAGGTCAATTTATCAAAAAAAATATGGCTCCCATCGCGACTATCGCCGCAAACTTTCCCACAAAACGATCGCGGAAATCTATCGAATTATTGAACGTGAATTTCAGGTCGAAATAGAAACATTGCCAGGGTTTCAGGACGTGGAAGCCATGCGCAAAGTGGTGAATGCTTATAAGCATGATGATGGCTATAGCGGTCAATATCAACCGTTCTTAACCATTTCCATTGAAAAGAAATACGAATTAGATATCCAAATGGTTCGGGACTATCTGCAAGCTGTTGAAGTATTTTTGCAAGCCCTGCCCGGTGAACGATTGCAATTGGGGCAAGATGTGCGGATTAAACCCATTCGGAATCCAGCGGGCTTTGGGGAATAGTTGGTTTGGTTTGCGGCTGGCGTGGTGAATTGGTAACCCTAACCAACAATGGCAACCAGTCATGAAAGCTAGTCATGAAAACCAGTCACTAAAACTAGCAGTGACGACAAATCATCAGTCGGGGAGCACGATCAATCACCGTCCACTCCCCGCGATCGAACAGATATCGAATAAATATCGAACAAATGAGGCTTCCCTCAACGTCCCCAATCAGGTGGGAACCAGTTCGCCGGGTCGCAGCCGGGCCCAGCGGCCTTGGTCAGCCGTGAAGCTTTGGCAACCCACCACATCCCACTCCATTTCAATCTCGTTGTCGCGCGGTCGGATGTTGACATTAATGCTGGGTTCGATCGGCTCAAAATCTGGGGAATCCGTCAAATGTGCCTGTTGGTGTTGGGCTTCAACCGCGTGGTAAGTCGTGCAGCGATCAATATGGAGGCAGTTGACACAAATGCACATGGCTTGGGCACTCCTTGGCTATTCAAACAAGGCCCGGCGAGCGATCGCACCAAAGACCACCACGGTTCGATCGCAGCCCCAGTTTTAATCTAGCTTGCGCCCATCGCAATAGACATCTCGCCTCCTTCCCAAGCTATGCCATTCTAGAGAAGACAACTCATCAGGCGATTGTCATCAGGCGATTGTCACGCTGGGGGCGGTTTTTGCCCGCTGGCGATGTCCCGGTTCTCGGCTCGACAGCGTTGTTTCGTTTTGTTTAGGGATTGTTTAGGGCATTGATCAGAAGGCTCATGGGCGATGATCAAGCGATGACCAAAACCGATCGCCAAAACGGTCATTGGCAAATTTGCACGAAACACGGCCAGTTCGGTCGTGTCAGCCTGGGCCGCGGATGAAGCCAACTTCGCCGCGATGGTGCAGGAAGTTCCCTGATTGCTAGCATTTTGCGGCAAGGGTTTAGGGAAATCGTGACGGTGGTGTCGAGCCGTTCGTAGGGTCGTTAATGTACGAGCCATTCATAGGGTCGTTAATGTAGTTGATGCAAACCTTGTTGCGGGCGCGCGTAACGCGGTTGATCCAACAGTGGCTTCAGCGAATTCCGGTTGTCAGGACAGCGATCGAATACTTAGCTGCGGTCAATGTGGCGGCGGACGATGGGAGCAATCTCGATCGT
The DNA here is from genome assembly GCF_014698235.1 of Limnothrix sp. FACHB-406. NCBI lineage: Bacteria > Bacillati > Cyanobacteriota > Cyanophyceae > Pseudanabaenales > Pseudanabaenaceae > Limnothrix > Limnothrix sp. FACHB-406. The sequence goes on from NZ_JACJSP010000013.1 coordinate 100,587, forward strand.
ATGTCCTATGAAGGCTGGCAAAATCGCTTCCTGCTAGCTCGGGTTCGGTTAGCCTTTGGGTTAGGGCTGCTGATTTCCTGGAGCTTTGCGGTCTTAGACCTGGCGCGATCGGTCTTGCGCCAGGAAACTCTCAGTTGGGATAACGTGGCCGCACGGTTGGCCACCCTGATTAGCCTGTTGGGGTTTTGGTATTTATCCGACACCCGCTGGGGAGCGCGCCATCTGCGGATTCTGTTTTTGGGATTTTTATTTTCCTTCCAGATCGTCCCCGAAACTTGCCAGGTTCTGTTGTCGCCCGTGACCCTGAACCGGTTGCCCCCGCGTCTTTTTGGATGGGCCTTTGGTTTTTTTGCCCAAGCGACCCTCATTCCGGCGCGCTGGCCCCTGCATGTGTTGTCCCAAGCCTTGGCGTTGATCCATTCCTTTGGGTTGCGGGAATTGCTGGGGGCGGCCATTCGCTCCTCACCGATCCAATCGCGCTTTGGCCTGTTGCTAGAGCTGTTTTGGATTTGTGTGGTTTGCGATTTGTCGGTTTATCTCTATGAACGGCTCCAGCGCGCGGAATTTAGCGCTCGCAGCAAGCTCGCCGATGCCTATGAGCAAGTGGAGGCGGCCGAGGCCAAATATCGCAGCATTTTTGAAAACGCCGTGGAGGGAATTTTTCAGTCCACGGTGGATGGATCTTTCATCAGCATGAATCCTGCCCTGGCGCGCATTCTGGGCTATGACTCGCCGGAAGCTGCGATCGCGGGGATTACGGAAATTCCGAGCTTGTATTCAGATCCCAAGCGGCGGGATGAGTTTTGCCACATTCTGGCCACAGAGGGCCAGGCGATCGCCTTTGAATCTCAAATTTATCGATCGGACGGTTCCACCACCTGGATTGTGGAAAATGCCCGAGCGGTCTATGACGTGCGGGGGCAAATCATTGGCTATGAGGGCACGGTGGCCGATGTCAGCACCCGCAAGGCGGCCGAGGTGGAAATTCGCCGCGCCCTGGAAGCCGAAAAAGATCTGAACCGCATGAAATCCCAGTTCGTGTCCATGACTTCCCACGAATTCCGCACCCCCTTAACCACCATCTTGGCTTCGGCGGAAGCCCTGGAGCACTATGGCGATCGGTGGGGGCCCGATAAAAGTCGCAACTATCTCCGCCGCATCCAAACCATGGTGCATCACCTGACGGAATTGTTGGAGTCGGTGTTGGTGTTGGGGCAGGCGGACTCGGGGCGGTTGCAGTTTCGGCCGGGGCCCGTTGACCTGGAAGGATTCTGCAACGGGTTGGTGGAGGAAATGTCTTTGAACCTGAAGGCACACCAGGCGATCGAGTTTCGAGTGGTGAACCGAGGGGCGGCGGCTCCGGTGTTGGCCATGGATGAAAAGCTGCTGCGGCACATCCTGTCTAATCTGCTGTCTAATGCTTTGAAATATTCCCCCAACGCCAGCACCACTCAGTTTCGATTGATCTGTGCTCCGGAGTCTGTGCGGTTTGTGATTCAAGATCAGGGCATTGGCATTCCAGCGGCCGATCGGGAGCGTCTGTTTGAGTCCTTCCACCGGGCTGGCAATGTGGGAACCATTCCCGGGACTGGGTTGGGCCTGGCGATCGTTAAGCGATCGGTTGACTTACACGGGGGACAAATCCAAGTGGACAGCACTGAAGGTATGGGAACCACCTTCTCGGTCACCCTACCGGTCACCCCTTGGCAACCGCTCAGCAGTGAAGAAGATCACCTCAATGCTTGAGCCTTGATGCTTGAGTCTTGAACCAGTCTTGAGCGTTGGGGGCGGTTTGCAGACCACGGCGGCCGCGGTCTACCGGGTGCTGTTCTGATCCAGGCCGGCCAGGTTCAATCCTGGAAAGGAAATCCATAAAATGGGTGGCCATTGAGTTAATCGATTCTTTGTGGACAACGCATCGGGTTAAGGGAGCGATCGCCGTGACCAAAATTTTGACCATCGAAGACGAACCGGATGTTCGGGAAATTATTCTCGATATTTTGGAAGCCGAGGGGTATGAAGTGGCGGGAGCCGCTGATGGCAATGCGGGCGTTCGTTTGGCCGAAGCCTTCCAACCCGATTTAATTCTGTGCGATGTGATGATGCCGGAGTTGGATGGTTACGGGGTGCTGGCGGCCCTGCGCCAATCGCCCATTACCGCCACAACTCCCTTTGTGTTCCTGACGGCCCGCACCACCAAGGGCGATGTGCGCCAAGGAATGCATTTGGGAGCCGATGATTATTTAACGAAGCCGTTTACGCGGGATGAGCTGCTGGGGGCGGTGGCTGCTCGGTTGCAACGGCAATCGGCCACCCAAAAGCAATCCCAAGAACAGCTCGATGCGTTGCGCTATAGCATTGCATTCTCGCTGCCCCATGAGTTGCGAACGCCGCTGAATGGGATTGTGGCCACGTCGCAGTTCATGCTTGAAGAGTTGGAGGATTTGGATCCCGAAGAAACCCGCGAGATGCTGACGGATATTCACAATTCGGGTCAGCGCTTGTTTCGGTTAATTCAAAACTTTTTGCTCTACGCGGATTTGGAGTTGGCGGCTCGGGATCCCCAGCGGTTGCACGAGCTGCGACAACTGCAAGTGGAGAGTCCGGCGGCAATGATTGAAACAACGGCACGCCGGCAGGCGCAGGACTGGGCGGGGCGATCGGCTGATTTGTCGGTGCAGGCGGTGGATGCGATCGTGGGCATTTCAGAATCGGCGCTGCAAAAGATGGTGATTGAGCTGGTGGATAATGCCTGCAAGTTTTCGCAGCCGGGCCAGCCGATCGCGGTGTTTGCGGAAATTCAGGGCGATCGCTACCAGTTGGTGGTGAAAGATAGCGGCCGGGGCATGACTTCGGATCAGATCAAATCGGTGGGGGCCTATCAACAGTTCGATCGCAAGTTGCATGAACAACAGGGGTCGGGTTTGGGGTTAACCCTGGCCCAGCGGCTTTGCACCCTCTACGGGGGAACCCTGACCATCACCAGCGAACCGGAAGGGGGCACGACGGTGCTGGTTGAGTTGGGTGTGCAGGAGCGATCGACATCCTAAGGACGGAACGGAAAAGCGGGATTGGGTTGCCTCCATTGCTCAACGTTACAACCCGGCCGTGATTGTTACGACCCGTGACCCAGGCTGTTACGATGCGATTTAGCGGCGCTGGCATATGGAGTTCAGGTCAATTTGTGGGCATTCCCAGGGACTGGATTCATCCGCCCTGAGCCATTGAGGGTCGCTGGCTGTTGCGCTGTTTTGGAAATGGCTATGTCGTCGGACTCACCCAAGTCGGTTGGAACCGAACCCACGAAGGGATCGTGGCGGCGGGCGATCGCTCGTCTGCTGCGGGGCCTGATTCGCTTGTTGGACTGGGCGGCGACGGAACTGGAAACGGAGTCGGCCTTGCCTCCGGCCACCTCGGTGCGATCGCCCCGGTTGACCCCAGCCCAAGCGGGCCATCAAGTTTTAGGCTGGGCCCGCCCTTGGTTGCCCGAATCCCTGCGGAAGCTGTCCGATCGCAACCTGACCATTGCCCTGTCGATAATGGGGAGTGTGGTGCTGGTTGCCGCGATCGCCATTTTCCCGCCCAAGTTTCAACCTGCCACGGTGGCTCAACAGCCGCCGGAGTCTCAGCCTGCTCCTCTCAAGCCGTTGATTCCCACCCTGCTGGAACTGCCGTCTGATGCGGAGGAAGCGGAACCGATCGCCCCTTCTGGTAACGGAACGGCGGGATCGGAGTCCACGCCTCGAACAACGGACATTCCTGGTCAGACCGCCGCAGAATCCGGGGACGTGGGAGTTTCCGAGACGACCCCGGTTTCTAGCCCGCCGCCCAAACTAGAGCGATCGCCGGAACAACAATTAATTGCGGCGATTCAGGACGAAACCAGCGAAATTGCCACTCGCTACGGCGATCAGGCGTTGGTGGACTCCATCCAAGCGGACTTCCGTGCCAGTCGGCTGATTGTGACGGTTCCGGCTGATTTGTGGTACGGGTTGGGCGATCGCAATCAGGATCGGTTTGCGGCGGATTTATTGAAGCGATCGCGCCGTTTAGATTTCAACAAGCTGGAGCTACAGGATCGAGAGGGACAGCTGTTGGCCCGCAGTCCCGTGGTGGGCGATCGGGTCGTGATCTTTCAGCGATCGGCCGAGGGCGAGAGCACCAGTGGCGCTTAGGATAGCCCCGTCACCCATTGCACCCATTGTCCCAACAGTAACAACAACCAGTTGGCGTAGGGCAAGCTGCTGAAAATGGCCCCCTGACGCGATCGCCCCCGCAGCCATAGCACCCAGCCCCCCGTTAGCCCCAAAATGGCCACCGGAGGAAACAGGGCGATCGCAACCCACGCCAGCCCGGCTCCTATGGGGGCCGCTGAATCGGCCTGGACGAAAAGAGACGGTGAAGCCACCGCAGCCAACAACCCCGGAGGCAGCAAGGCCCCAAAAAATAGGCTGTTGGCAATCAACACAAATTGAGCAAACCCGCGCATGGCTTTTGTCTTGCGGCCGCGCAACGGAGTACGCAGTCTTGTTCTCGGATTTTGCCTCCAAAGCGGTTCAGCCAGCAAGGGGCGATCGCTCCGGTTCAGGCCTTGGGAAACAGGTTGCAAGCTGAAGAGACCAGCCTCGATCGAGTTCAAGCGCGTTCAACCGGGTTCCCAAGGCCCCAATAGCAACAACTCCCCCAGTTCGTGAACCAGGAGAGTTGCTGTTGATTGGATCTTGGCTTGGTTGATTTGATGGTTGATGGTTGTTGGTCGCCCAGGGGCGATCGCGCTGGATCTGCACCCCGGCTGACCAAAACCACTGACCAATCCAATTGACCAAATAACTGGATCAGACTGATCGAAAAAGGGCGATCGAATCTTACTTGACCGAAGCTTCTGCGCCAGCGTCTTCCAGTTTCTTCTTGGCGGCTTCGGCATCGTCCTTGGACGCGCCTTCCTTGACCACCTTGGGAGCAGCTTCCACCAAATCCTTGGCTTCCTTCAGACCCAAACCGGTCAGTTCGCGCACCACCTTCAGCACGGCGATCTTCTTGTCGGCGGGCACTTTGTCCAGCATCACATCGAAAGCGGTCTTTTCTTCCACTTCCTCAGCCGCAGCAGGAGCCGCCGCCATCATCATCATGCCGCCAGCAGGCGCAGCAGCGCTCACGCCGAACACTTCTTCGATTTCTTTAACCAGCTCAGCCGCTTCCAGCAGGGTCAGCGACTTCAAGCTTTCAATGATCAATGCGACCTTCTCAGACATGGATTTGCTCCTTGCAATGGTTGAACAGCAATAACAGCAACAGGGGAAACCAACACAGTCGATCGGGGCCGTCGGCTTGTGGGCCAAAACCTTAGGCCGCCGGGCGATCGCACTGCTCGATTCTGAAGCGATCGCCTAGGCGGCTTGCTTCTCGGAAATTGCCTTGATCCCACGAGCCAGCATCGAAGGCACTTCCTTGACACCGAACGCGATCTTGGTGGCCAGGCCATTGATCCCACCAGCGATTTGAGCAATGAGTTGCTCCTTCGAGGGTAGGTCGGCAATTGCCTTAACCTCGGCCTGCGTCAGGGCGCGACCTTCCATCACACCGCCGCGCAGCTCGGTTTTCTTCGAGGCCTTCTGGAAGTCTTGGTATGCCTTCAGGGCAGCACCCAGGTCTCCCTTCAGCAACAAAAATGCCGAAGTACCCTTCAGAAACTCCGTCATGGGCTGCCAGTTGGCATCACCCTCAACGGCGATCCGCATCAGCGTGTTTTTCGTCACTTTGCAAACCGCGCCGCTCGCAGCGATGCGATTGCGTAGATCCGACAATTCAGCAACCGACAGACCCGCGTAGTCGATCACTGCCACCATTTCGGTTTCAGTGAGCAGCGACTTCAGATCCGCGACAATTGCTTGCTTGTCCTCCAGCGTGCGACCCATTCGTCATCACCTCCTTTCGGTTTGTCGCGCAGTCTGGAAACGAGAACCCCCTCGACGGTCAGCCAAAGACGGGTCGAGGGGGTTCGATTTGACAGCCAAACAGCACCCTGAGCGGGTAGCGAGTTGGCTCAAAACAGGACAGACCTCGGTGGGAATTGATTAAGCGATCGCGCAATTGCGAACACACCCACTGTCTTTGGTTGTTGGGTTTTGAAGCTAGGGTTTTGAGAAGCGACTGCTGGGCCGCTAGTTCAACATCGAGGAGGTCTTGGCTGTTGATTAGCACCGCGATCGAGCTAGATCAACAGCCGAAGCTTGGATTCGCGAAGGGGTAAATCTCTACCCCCCAGCACCGCCCGTTTAGGCAGCGTTCTCGCCAATCTTCAAGTCGCGCAGGGCAGCTACATCTACTTCTACCGACGGCCCCATGGTGGAGGTCACGTAGATGCTGCGCCAGTAGCGACCCTTGGCACCCGAAGGACGGTTACGATCGATCGTCTCTTGCAACGCCTTCAGGTTCACCAGCAAATCTTCTGCCGTAAAGGCAGACTTACCGATGCCCACGTGGACAATACCCGTGCGATCGGCCCGGAATTCCAGCTTACCAGCCTTGAACTCCGAAATCGCCTGAGGCAAGTCGAACGTCACCGTACCACCTTTCGGCGACGGCATCAAGCCCCGGGGACCCAACAGCCGACCCAACTTTGCCACCTGGGGCATCATGTCGGGCGTGGCAATCAGGATGTCAAAATCCATCATGCCCTTTTGGATTTCTTCAATCAGGTCTTCGGAACCGGCAATATCAGCGCCAGCGCCCGTTGCTTCCGCGACCTTTTCCCCCCGAGCAATCACCGCCACCCGCACGGTTTGCCCCGTGCCCTTGGGCAGGGCCACCGTGGTTCGCAATTGTTGGTCAGTGTATTTCGGGTCAATGCCCAACTTGATGTGGGCTTCCACCGTTTCCACAAACTTAGCTGTGGCCAGTTCCTTCACCAGCTCCAGCGCCTCCACGGGCGCATAGGGACGCGGTTCCACCTTGGCCATTAGCTCGCGCATCCGGCGCGAAATCTTACGAGTCATGAATTAAAACACTCCTTCGGGGTCATTAGCGAAGAGGTGATCTTCTCCCCCAGATGGTTTTCAGCAAATCTGTTCGTGATCGGTCTGCGATCGGTCAATGACTCGGTGAATGTAGGAGTCGATCGAGCCGACTGCCCCCAACCGAACCAATGGCTCCTACTCGACGATCGTCACGCCCATGTTGTTGGCCGTCCCTTCGATGATCCGCATGGCGGCTTCCACATCGTTGGTGTTCAGGTCAGGCAGCTTGGTTTGGGCAATTTCCTGAAGCTGGGCACGGGTAATTTTGCCCACCTTTTTGGACTTCGGATCACTCGAACCGCGATCGATGCCAGCGGCCTTGCAAATCAAAACGGAAGCGGGCGGCGTTTTCAGAACGAAGGTAAAACTCCGATCTTCAAACACCGAGATTTCCACAGGAACCACCAGCCCAGCCTTGTCGGCCGTGCGGGCGTTATATTCCTTGCAGAACATCATGATGTTGACCCCATGCTGACCCAGGGCAGGCCCGATCGGGGGAGCAGGGGTCGCTTTGCCGGCGGTAATCGCCAGCTTAATGATTGCGACGACTTTCTTAGCCATTCGTTTATTGCGCTATGGGACGAGCTAGCTTTGCTTTTGAACTTGGTTGAACTCCAGTTCAACCGGGGTATCCCGACCAAAAATCGACAGCAAAGCCTTCAGCTTGCTGCGTTCGGGACTCACTTCAATCACCTCGCCTTCAAAATCCTTAAACGGCCCAGACAAAACCACAATCTTGTCACCGGCCGCCATATCAATTTTGATGACGGGTTCTTGCTCCTGGGCCTGGCGGAAAATGCGCTCGACTTCAGCGGGACTCAGGGGTACGGGCTTGACATGGCCGCGCCCGCGACCTTGGCCGCGCCGTTGTTCTGCCCCCACAAAGTTAATCACGTTGGGGGTATTCTTCACAACCATCCAGGTCTCGTCGTCCAGATGCATCCGCACCAGGACATAGCCGGGGAAAACCTTCTCGTCGCCATGCTGACGGCTACCGTCTTTGCGCATTTTGACGGTGGGGGTTTGGGGAATTTCCACCTGCAAAATTCGTTCAGCCACGTCAAGGGTTTGCACCCGTTGTTGCAGGTTCATCTTGACGCGGTTTTCACAGCCGGAAGCCACTTGCACGGCATACCAGCGAGCACGACGGGCTAAAACCTTGGGCGCTTGCTCTTCGGTTTGTTCGTCGCTGTCGTAAAACTGTTCGTCGCTCAGGCTCATTGGAACACCTGCTTTGCGATCCAAGTGAAGAGGTTGTCAACCAGATAGATAGTTGTGGCGGAGAGAACAACCATCAGCACCACCGCCACGGACTCACTGATGAGTTGTTGGCGACTGGGCCAAACGACTTTGCTGAGTTCTTCGCGAGTGCCGCGCAGAAACTCGGTGGGGTCGAATTTTTCGTTATCTGGGGCTGGCGATTCCGCTGGTTTGCTCACGGGTGGGTTCCTCTATTGACCAATGCTCCTTAGGATGGGGACTCGATCGCACGGAAGACCAAAGGCTGATGGGCCATAGGGCCACAGACTGGCTCCGGTGAAGAGGCGTTCGATCGGTCGTGATACCCGGTTGGTCGATCGGGGCTGATCGGAAAACACGCCTCATGAGAATCTACCCAAAGACCTCTTGCCGGTGATGGCGGTCAGCCTTTGGGTAGATTCATCGGCGATGAATGCCAGCGCGCCCTGGAGGACTCGAACCCCCGACATCAGGTTTTGGAGACCTGCGTTCTACCGACTGAACTAAGAGCGCACGTTTGGACGTTTTCTCAGTTTAGCACTAATCGAGGCCGGTCGCTCAAAAACCATTTGAAATGGATGAACCGATCGAACGAAGATCCGGGGAGGATCTTACTTCTTGCGATCGAACCGTTCCTTGATGCGGGTTGCCTTACCAATGCGCTGACGCAGGTAGTACAGCTTGGCACGACGGACTTTACCACGGCGCACGACTTTGATATTCGCGACGCGGGGCGAATGCAGCAGGAACACGCGCTCTACGCCAACACCTTGGAACACCCGACGCACGGTGACGGTTTCGTTAATTCCGCCGTTGCGCATCGCGATGATGGTGCCTTCGTAGGGCTGGACGCGCTCTTTGCCGCCTTCTTGGATCACAACACCAACTCGAACCGTGTCCCCGACATAAAGGACGGGCAGGTCTGATTTGAGTTGCTCAGCTTCGATTGAGCGGATGACTTCTTGCGCGTTCATGACTGGTTCAAAAAACCACAAGCACACATCTTAGCCGTTGAACAGTCATTTCGTCTAGCTTGGTTTGGCTTTTTTCCGATCGAGCCTGGATCGTCCCCCTCGCTCGATCGGCCCTCTACACTGAGGGAAACATATAAGATGCGGGACAATTCTCCTCGGTGGCACTGGGGAGGAGGGCTAAACAAACCATGGAGCAAATCCTGAAAAGATCACAGCAACTGCTGCAAGGACTGCGATCGCCCTTGGGGTCGGCCATGGTCTTGTCCTTTGTGGTGCATTTGGCGGCCTTGCCTCTGTTGGCGGACTGGAATCCGGCCTCACCCCCCGAGGACGAGCGTAAAGTGGCCCTGTTGGAGCTGACCCCCGAGGAGTTGCAAGAGCTGCCGGCCTTTGCCCGGGAAGCGGCCGCCCAACCCCAAAATCCAACCGGCCTGACCAATCCCCCCAATGCCAACCCCAATTCCGGTAGTGCCAACGATCTGTTCAATCGCTTAGGTTTGGGCAGTTCGTCGCCGTCCGTTGGTCGCGGAGCCGCCGCTGATCCCTTCAATACCTTTGGTGGCGCAGCGGGTAACCAGGGTCGTTCCAACAGTCGCATGGGCGATCGGGCTACGAACCGGTTTGAGAATAATCCCAACAGCAACCTCTATAACAACCCCTATAACAACTCCTACATCAATCCCTATAACGATTACGCTGGCTGGGATCAGTTCCAAAATCCGCCCCCTCGCCCCAACGGTGGCGATCGCGGTCGTCGCGGCCGCCAGTCCAATGGCCAGTCCCGATCGCCCGCTGTCGCAACCCCTGCCACCGCCGCCGATCGCCTGGCCCAGTCCACCGCCAACGTTGCGATTGCCCAATTTCGAGATCAATGGCGAATGGCGGCCGGCCTCCAGTCCCTGGCCAGCGGTCTGAACCCGGAACCGACCGATCGCCCCGGTAACTACACCTTCAATCCAAACCTGGTGAGCAGCAACGCCACCCAAGGCCGCCTGAGCCAACTGGCCGATTGGGTGAAACGGGTCAACGATCTCCCCATGCGCAACGCAGATGGATCCCTGTTGCCGGGCACGGGCAAAGAATTAAACGGCGTTTTCCGCGACATGCTCACTGTCGGAGACTCCATTCAAAAGAAAGACACCCCGATTCAGTGGCGCAAATTTGCTGATCTGCGGGCTTGCACCACCCTGAGCGCCAACCCGCCCCAACCGATCCGCTTGGTTGTCTTGGTGGGCGATCGGGGATTGGTGGCCCCCGGTTTGAACCCCGTGCGGTTGGTGCAAAGCTCCGGCTACTCAGCCTTGGATGACGAGGCGATCGCCTTTTTGACCCAACAGCTCACCGGCAAAAAACTCTCCGATCGCCCGGGCTATCTCATCCACATCTACACCCTGACCTATCCCCCTTGTCGCGCCGCCAACCCCGACCCGACCCCTAGCCCCACATCTAGCCCCACGCCCGACCCCACACCTGGCCCCACATCCAGCCCCGCACCCACCACCGAAAGCCCCGCATCACCCTCCGGCGAGACCCCGGACTCCCCTCGCCCCTCGCCCTAGGCTTGCCCATCCGCCACGGTCAACCTTGCGCCATTCCTGCGGTCTTCAGCGCGCTGGAAACTGTTCTAGCGAGATTGCTCAACAAAACCCAAAACCCATTGTCCTAAGCGATCGCCCTGCGGCAGAGTCAGCCAACTGAGTACAATCAACCCACTTCCCTACTCAGGATTTTGCGAGAACTCTGAAATCGTAATGGCAACCAGCATTTTTCAATTCAGACAAAAAGATCGCCGTCCCTGGCTGCGGGTCATTCTGCAACTGCGCGGCTCCGTTGTGCCCACCATTGCACCCCGCGTGCTGCTTTGTGGAACCTTTGCCGCCATCATCAGTTGGCTACATGCCCTGAAAGTTCCCGTGGCCCAACCGGGCTGGGCAAATTTAATTCCCAGCGTGGTGCTGGGTTTGCTATTGGTTTTCCGTACTAATACCGCCTACGAACGATTCTGGGAAGGGCGCAAACTTTGGGGCGGAATTGTTAACACCTCCCGTAACCTGGGGCGACAAATTTGGGTGGCAATTGACGAACCAACACCGGAAGTGCGAGAGCAAAAGATCTCAGCTTTGAATCTCATTGCTGCCTTTGGCATTGCCACCAAGCAGCATTTACGGGGGGCATCCGTCACGGAAGCGGTTGCGGATTTGGTTGAGCCAAATGTGCTGGCCAATTTGCAAACCACGAATCACGCACCTATTGATTTATCGGTACGAATTGCCGCTTTTCTAGAAGAGCAGCGCGATCGCGGCAACCTCAACCCCTATCAACTGGCTTCCATGCACCGTCTGCTTGATGTGTTGGTGGATTCTTTGGGAGGTTGCGAGCGAATTTTGCGAACACCCATGCCCTTTGCCTATGCCATTCACTTGCGGCAATTGCTATTAATTTACTGCTTAATTCTGCCTTTTGAATTGGTGTCCAAGGTGGGTTGGTGGACAGGATTACTCGTTGCCATCATTTCTTTCACCCTATTTGGAATTGAAGAAATTGGCGAAGAAATCGAAAATCCCTTTGGCACGGATCCGAATGATTTGCCCCTAGATGCCATTTGCAACACCGTTCGCCAAAACATGCAAAATTTGACCACCCTGAATCCCCGGGAAGCCAATGCTCGGGCATTAGTAGATAACAGTTTTCAGTAATGGTTTCTGCTAGGGCGTAACCCAAGCTGGGTGGCAAGGCTTGGGGACAAAATTTAAGGAAAAATTGCAATAGTCCCAATCGTTCCAGATGGATTCTGGTTTCCCATGACCCATCACGTTTCTGCTTGGCTCGATCGCCTGGCCCTTTGGCTGCCGGGAACTTTTGAAAATCGGGAACAGGCCCTGGCGGATCCCACTTGGTATGTGGGTGTGCGGCTGTGGCATCGATCGGTCAGGGTCTTTGGTCCCGGCCACTTGGGGATTTATGCGGAACAGGCCAGCGCCCCCACCTTTGCCAAAATTTATCGCCCCAGGGTGTTCCAGATTTCTCCCACCTCTGATCCTGATTTTCCGCTGGCGGTGGCCTACTTTGCCCTGCGACAGCCGGAGCGGTGGCGCGGCGGGGGTTTGGATCCCGCTATTTTGGAACCCTTGACCTTGGCGGACTTGGAGCCACTGCCCGGTTGCCTGTTGCCCATGGCGGTTTTGGCAGAGGATGCAGGTTTCCGGGCCCAGCTTCCGCCCGATCGGCGTTGTTGTTTCCAGGCCGATGGGCAATTGCGCCAGGTGAGCTTGGGGTTTGAGGTGCGATCGGGCGAATTTCTCAGCTACGACAAGGGCATCGATCCCGACACAGGCAAACCGATTTGGGGGGCAATCATGGGCCCATTTCGCTATCGGCGCGTTGGCGATTAAGATGCGATCGCAGGGAGCCACTGCAACGAACTGCAACGGTTATCCGCTGTGGTCAGTGATCAGCCTTGCCCTCGCCATTGTTGGGATCGATTTTGATTCGCTCCGATAACCATTCATTCCTTTCAATCCTTACGAAATCCCCGATTAATCACACCATGACCCAAGTGTCTGAAGCGATCGCCCCCGCTGCTGATTTGGTGACCCTTGGCCGTTGGATGGCCGCCGACTTCAGCAACCAAGCCCAAGCGTTTGAAAATCCGCCCTTTTTCGCCCATATTCGGGTCTGTATGCGGCCCCTGCCGATCGCCCTGCTAGGCGGCATTAGTTTCTATGTGGAACAGGCCTATGATTACGCCCTCAACCAGCCCTATCGTGTGCGGGTGTTGAAGTTGATTGAGGTGGATGGGCAAATCCAAATTGAAAACTATGCCGTTGCCCATGAGCAGGAATTTTTTGGTGCTTCTCGACAGCCCGATCGCCTGCAAGCGCTGACGGCCGATCGCCTGGAGCGGCTCTGTCACTGCAATTTTTTGGTGAGCCGGACAGGGCAAACCTTCACGGGCCAGGTGGAACCCGGCAAGGCCTGCATGGTCACGCGCAAGGGCAAGGAAACCTACTTGGATAGTCAGTTTGAAATCACAGCCGATCGATTTGTGAGCTGGGATCGGGGCCGCGACCCGGAAACCGATGAGCATGTGTGGGGTGCGGTGGCCGGGCCCTTTGACTTTGTGAAGGTGGCCAGCTTTGCCGATGAGGTGGTGGCTCCCTAGGGCGATGTGGCAGCGGGGAAGGGTGATCGATCGCCACGGTCGGCTTTCCCTGCGCCAAAATGATTGCCATCAGTTCCGCTGTGCTGGGCGACGGTGGAAGCCTGAGTGAGCTGCCTTGACCATGTTCAGTGCGCGGCTCCTCCGTTTTTGGGGTGGCCGCTCGACTTCGATCAATCTCGATAATTAATGTCCATCCGATCACTCCTGCGCTGGTTTTTATTGGGGTTGCTGTTGCCGCTGGCGTTTTTGAACGGCTGGATGTTGCTTCAGGTCTTCAATTACTTTCAGTCCCTGCTGTCTGCCTTCGTGGTGGCCACGCTGGTGTCCTTTCTGTTGGACTATCCCGTGCGGTGGCTGGAAGCGCAGGGAAAACGCTGGCATGTGCGGCGGGAATTTGCGGTGTTGGCGATCGTCCTGTTGACCTTGGGGATTGTGGGTCTGTTGGGGCTAACGCTGGCTCCGGTGCTCTATGACCAATTTGCCGCTTTTGCTAATGGGTTGCCCGGTTGGGTGGCTTCGAGTCGGCAACAGCTTGAAAACCTGTCTAATTGGGCCATTGCCAAGCGGCTCCCGATCGACCTTCAACAGTTGGGAACCCAGGCGATCGCCCAATTCTCAGCCCAAATTCAAAACCTAACCACCCAACTGGTGAGCCTGTTGGTGCAAATGGCTGGGCGGGCCTTTGATGCTCTGATTGCGATGGTGTTGGCGGTTTATTTGCTGTTGCGGGGCGAGCAATTTTGGGATGGTTTTTTTAGTTGGTTGCCGCCCGAACGACGGGAGCAGGTGCGCCAATGTTTTCGCCAAAATTTCCAAAATTACTACGCCGGTCAAGCGGCTTTGGCCACCACGATCGGGGTGGCCATGGTGTTGCTCTTTCTGATGCTGCAAGTGCCGTTTGGGTTGCTGTTTGGTCTGGGCATTGGGGTCATGACGCTAGTGCCCTTTGGCGCGGGAATCAGCATTGTGGTGGTGAGCTTGCTGTTAGCGGTCAAGAGTTTTTGGCTGGGGCTACAGGTGCTTTTGTTGGCTTTTTTGGTGGATCAAATTATTGAAAATACGGTTGCTCCGCGTCTGCTGGGGCAATTTACGGGGCTGAACCCAGTTTGGGTGCTGTTGTCCCTGTTGGCGGGGGCTAAGGTGGGTGGCTTGTTGGGGGTGGTTTTGGCGGTTCCGTTGGCGGGAACGATCAAAAGCGCGATCGAACTGTGGCGATCGCCCAATCATGGCTGGACTTTGGCAACTGATTCCGCCTTGCCCGTCAAAACCGCTCGACCCGATCGCCCAGTGCAACCCACGCCCGATCGCTGAGAGTCGGGCCGCAGGATTTTGGAAAGCTAAAGTGCTGAGTCTCTCCAGGCTTCTGGGTTGCTGCAAATCTGGTTGCTGCAAATTGACGGCCTAGCCTGTTCCTCAATCCTCAACTCTCAATCTTCAAATCGCTGAACAGCGAGCACCGCATTTTGGCCGCCAAACCCAAACGCAAAACAAAGGGTTCGATCGACATGTCGGGCGATCGAGGTTTGCAGCCAAAACCCGGCAAATTCTGGATCCTGCAATCCCACCGTGGGCGGCAACTGGCCAGACTCGATCGCCAAAAGACAAAACGCAACGCCCAAGGCACTGGAAGCCCCCAGCGTATGGCCGGTGGCTCCTTTGGTGGAACTCACGGGCGGTTGCTGGGGAAAAAGATCTTGAATTAAATTGGCTTCCTGAGCATCATTCAGCTTGGTGGCCGTGCCGTGGGCGTGGATATAGTCCACCTGTTCCGGTCGCCAGCCGCTACGTTTCAGGGCCCAATGCACCGCAACCCGAGCCGATCGCCCCGTTGGATCCGGCGCACTGAGGTGATAAGCATCGGTGCTGAAGCCGGCCCCTAAAATTTCTCCATAGATTTTGGCTCCGCGCGATCGGGCCAGGTCGGCCGCTTCCAACACCAGCAGCGCCGCCCCTTCTCCCAACACCAGCCCCTCGCGCGATCGGTCAAAGGGATAGGAACCCGTGGCCGCCAGGGCCCCCATTTGGGCAAACCCCGCCAAAGTCAGGGGCGTAATCGGGGCTTCCACGGCTCCCGCCAAGACCCGATCGCACCAGCCTTCCCGAATTAAGTCCGCTCCCCGGGCGATCGCGCTGATCCCGGTCGTGCAGGCAGTCATCGGAGCCAGCAGCGGGCCCCCTGCCCCCAATTGCTGGGCGATCCGCACCGCTGGGCCGTGGGGCAAATGCCTTAACCATTGATCATCCAAGGGGCGTTGCCCGGCGGCGTATTGCTCCAAAACTCCCTGATAGCTGCGGCTGGATCCCACACAAACCCCCAGCCGTTGGGCTGGTTGATTCAGTGCTGACCCAGATCCCGACTGCAACTCCGAGCCGGTTGCATCTGCCCAGGCCGCTGCACTGGTGCGATCGATCAAATGCGTTAAGTCAACGGGTTGGGACTGCGCCTGGGAATTGACTGCTTGGGAATTCACTCGCGAGCCAAGCAGGGCGATCGGGCGAGGTGGAATCGCTGTAAAGGGTTGATGCCACTGAATTGCCGATTGACCGGCCAGGAGCGATCGCCAGGTTGATGAGCGATCGCCCAAGGCCGACATCAGCCCAATACCTGTTACCACCACCCGCCGCACAGTGAACTCAGAAATGGTTTAAGGCGTGGTTTTCAGATTTTCCAGACCTGCCGTGACGCTGGCTTTTTCAATGCGATCGCCCTGTTGCACCTGGTCGATCGTCTCCATGCCTTTGGTCACATAGCCAAACACCGCATAACTACCATCCAACGGCGTTAACTCCGCCAGCGCAAAGTAAAACTGCGACGAGGCAGAATCCGGCGACATCGATCGCGCCATGGCCACCGCGCCCCGCTTGTGGGTTAAAACCGGTGTTTCTGCAATGCCCAAATCGGGGAACGTCGCACTATAAACCGGTTGGGCTTGACCCTTTGGCTTAATTTCGAGGGGAATGGTGCGCTCGCGGCCCGTTTTGGGATCCGTGAAACCGCTCATCCCCAACTCCGTGATCGGAACCTTGGGATCCTTGCTGCGCGGGTCGCCCCCTTGCACCACAAAGGGCACCGGCTCCCGCACCACCCGATGGAACATCAAGCCGTCATATACCCCACGGTTCACCAAATCCACAAAATTTCCGGCCGTGATGGGTGCGTTGGTGCCGTCCACCTCAATTTCCACCGGCTGACCCTTGATGGTCATGGTCACGGTTGCTTTTCCGGTTAACTGGGGCAAACCGGCGGGCAACTGGGCCGGCGTGGCGGCAACCGACGGCGCGGGGCTGCTCACTTGGCGACTATCGGCCGGCTGGCCAGCACAGCCCGCGGTCGAAAAAACCAGCAACGCGGCAATCGGGGCCAGCCATAGCCCCCGGAATGCTTTGGCGCAGGTTTTCATCCAGTAGGTTGCTAAATAGTTCATCGTTACAGACCCTCCAGCGGCACACGCAGAAACTTGGCCAAAGCGGCTCCTTCCGTTTCCAGTGCCGTCAAGGACAGGGGTTGGCCCACACGGGTTAGGGGAACATCGCGCATATTCTTCACTCGCAGGTACAAGGCCCGCCGGGGGTTAATCCCTTCCTTGAGGTCTACGCGCACGGATTGAATCGCGCTCAGGTCGCAGGTGAGCTTCACTTCACGATTTTTGCCGGGATAGCCCCAGCGAAAAATGGTGGCTTTACCCGTGGTGCGATCGAACTCGTTATAACCACCGCCCACGTTCCAGCGAATGGTTAACCACAGATAGGTGGCCAGCAGTGATCCGGCAGTGCCATACAGCCCCATCACCAGTCCTTGGGGGACAAACACGAGCTTGGTGGGGTCTGAGAACAACAGCAGATTCACGCCCAGGTAGCTCGACAAACCGGCAAGCAAAAAGCCCGTAGCGCCGATGGTGACGATCGTGGCGATCGCATAGCTACTGAGACGGCGCGCGCCGACAATCTCCGTCCGCAACAGGCGATCGGATTGGGGATCGGTGGAGACAGTCATAGGTGTATGGCTTAAAAATTGCTTGTGTATCGAAAACAGGTGTGGGAACGCAGGGGGGATGAAACGCTTGTTTGCCCCAAACTGCTGGCTCAGACCGGCCATGATTTGATCGGGCCCGGTTGCTCCATCAGGAACCGTCCCTTCAACAGTCTAAGCAAACTTGGCAGATTCCTAAAAATCTTGGCGAAAGACAACGATCCGAGAATGGCTAACAAACATTAAGCATAATTACTTATTTTTTCTTAACGAAGGTCTTAGATTGGGGGAAATGAAAAAAATCGCAACAGCGCGATCACCCGGAGCCGCGAACTCGGTGATCGTGACTTGGCGCTGAATCGCGATCGGGCTGCGAGATTGACCACCCATGGGCTGTGGATTGGCATGGGAATTGGCAGTGGTCTGTTACGGATTGGCAGTGGTCTGTTACGGAGCCGTGCGTTGATCCCCGCAATTCTTAAATTAGTCTGAAGTTGATCGGAAGGGTTTCCGCCGCCCGTGATCCCGCCAGCGGGCCCGATTGACGCGATTCGCCTGGGTTTGATCAACTCCGTTACGAGATTCCCCACCCCCCCGATCGCCCCTTCAATTATCATGAGATTTGTAATCGATGTGATCGTTCGACTAAACCCTGGAAACCAGTCCAAATTTTCTGATTTGGTTGCCAGACTTGCGATCGCCCTACCCTCACCCGAAATGAGTGTGGTAGGTTAAGAAAAATTAACCGATCTCAGCAATCGATGGCATCGGCAACGGCGCTCTTCTGGGTGGAAGTGCAACTCATGCCCCAACCCCCTGCGGATTCTCATCGTTGCCCAGGCCCCGATCGCGAGACGGGTCAAAATTCTACGGAACCGGAAGTGCTTCAAACCCGCCTCACGACCGTAGATATCGCAATTTTGAACCTCTGTTAACAGATAGAGAGGAACTCCATGACCATCGCAGTTGGACGCGTGGGCACGGAACGCGGGTGGTTCGACGTAGTGGACGACTGGCTGAAGCGGGATCGCTTCGTCTTCGTCGGCTGGTC
>NZ_JACJSP010000014.1 GCF_014698235.1 Limnothrix sp. FACHB-406
GCTACTAGATAAATTGCGATATTTGCAAGTTGTACTCGGTCGCTATGGCTCAATCAGTCATTGGAGCTATGATTTACTGCCAGAAACTCTTGTTGCCTAGAATATGAAGTTTTGTGTTTAGATTCAACACTTCTGGCTTTGAAGGTCAAAATTTAAATAGAGAACACTAAAAGTTGGGCGCGAAAAATTGAACGCTAATCCCAAACGCCAATCGATTTTTCGCCAATTCTGCAAAGTGTTGGTTGGGTTATTCCCGATCGACCATTGGGTAGACGATCGATGAGCGATGGCTGACTAGCACTCAAAAACGACGGCCCGGGATTGCCAAAACTAGGGCTGATGTCGCTGATAAGTAGGGGCAGGCATGACTCAAGGACGAAATGGTTGGGGTGTAGTGCGCAGTCAACGAAATCATCGATCGAGCTGCCGAATCCGGCGGCCGGGGGGTAAAAGTCGTCCGCCACGATCGGTTCTCCCGTTAGGGTTGGCTGTGGCCTTGGTGATCTGCTTGGGTTGCATTGAGGGGGTGGGGCGATCGGCCATGGCGCGATCGCCCCAAGATTTGGGAACCGGCCCAACGCCCACAACCCCTTGGCCCGAAGAATTGCCGCCTCGCAGCCCCTACACGGAATTGTGGGGCCCCCTGGGCTTAACGGGTTTGTCCCTGGTGCTGTGGCTGAGCGATCGCCTCTTGCGCCATCGCCTGCTGAAGGTTCTGGATCCAAGCCTGATGGCGGCGGATTCCTTGGGGGCGGTTCCTGGGCCGCTGGGCCGTTGGCGCTGGCCCTGGCCTCGGGTTCGATCGCCCCAATTTCCCCGATCGCTCCGATTGCCCCGTTTTCTGGCCCATGCCAACCCTGAGGCGTTGGGGGATGGGGTGGTGCAGGGGGGCAACCGTTCCATGGGGCCCATGGGGGGTGCAGCCAGTGCAGAATCTTGCCCTTCCACCGTTGCGGCGGCTGCGTCTTCGTCCTTAGCCGAAGCCCAATCCCCGGCCTATGCCGACTTGTGGAACCGGGTTGTGGCCGTAACCAGTGCGGCGGCCGATTTTGACTCCGCTTTGGAAGAAGCGTTGCAAGTGTTGGGCCAAGAAACCGGCTGGGTGGCGGGCGAAGCTTGGGTTCCCAGCCTAGATGGTGCGTCGTTGGTTTGCAGCCCCGCTTGGTTCTGTGCGATCGAGGGGGTGAACTTGTTTCGGCAGGCGAGCTTGGACTTGACCCTAAAGCTGGGTTGCCAGCCACCGGGACGAGTTTGGCAAACCAAACGCCCGGAATGGATCAGCAACTACGAGCTGGAGTCGATCGACCATTGCAGCCGCAGCCAAATGGCCCTGGGGGTGGGCTTGCGATCGAGCGTGGTGTTGCCCATTTTGACCGGCGATCACGTGTTGGCGGTGCTGACTTTGTTTGCCACCAGCCCCCGAGAGCGGGACTTAACCTTGCTGAACCGGTTGGCGATCGTCACCGCCCAACTGGGGCCCATTTTGCAGCACAAACAGGCCGAAGCCCGCTACCGCAACCTGTTTGAACGGGCGATCGAGGGGATTTTTCAGGTGGCCCCCGATGGTCGCTATCTCCATGCCAATCCCGCCTTTGCGGCCATTTTGGGTTACGAGTCTCCCGCAGCGGCCCTGCGGGCCCTGAATGCCACCGATCGCCGCCTCTACGTGCGCCCGGCCGATGAAGTGCGTTTCCTGGAGCTGTTGGAACAAAGTCAGGATGCTTGCAACTTTGAATGTCAGGTCTATTGCCAAGACGGCCAACGCATTTGGGTGGATCAACGGGCCCAGGCCGTGCGCGATCGCAACGGACGATTGCTGTATTACGAAGGATGCCTGCTAGACATCACCTCCCGCAAATGGGTGGAAGCCCAGTTGCAATACAACTCCTCCCATGATGTGCTGACGGGCCTGTGGAACCGGGCTTGGTTTTTGGAGCGGTTGGTGGAGGCCGTGTCTCGGGGGCGGCGCGATCCGCAGTTTCGCTTTGTGCTGCTGTTTCTGGATATTGACGGCTTCAAACGGATTAACAACAGCCTGGGCTATTGGGTGGGCGATCGGCTGCTGATGATGCTGGCGGGCCGTTTGGAAAAGGCTATTTCCCCCGATTATGTGCTGGCTCGCACGGGGGGGGATGAGTTTGTGGTGTTGGTGGAGTCCGCCGCCACCTCCGACGAGGGGCAATTGGCCGCCGCCAAGGCCGCCGCCCACCGCCTTCAGGATGTGTTTCGCGATCCCTTTGTGGTGGATGGGCGCGATGTGTTTTTGCAAGCAAGCATGGGCATTGTTTGCCGCCCCGATTCCCATGGAGATTCGCGCCCCGACCAGCCCTATCGGATTTTGCGCGATGCGGATGCGGCTTTGCATCGGGCCAAACAACAGCGCAATGGCAGTTTTGTGATTTTTGATGCGGCCCTGCAATCGGACACGGAACAGCTCTTGCAACTGGAAACGGATTTGCGCTGGGCGATCGAGCGGCGGGAATTTTGTTTGCATTACCAACCGATCGTTTCCCTCGACTCTCGATCGATTGTGGGGTTTGAAAGCCTGATTCGTTGGCAACACCCACGCCACGGGTTAATGATGCCCGCTTCTTTCATTGGGTTGGCGGAGGATCGCGGGGCGATCGTCCCGATCGGGAATTGGGTGTTGCAGTCCGCTTGCAAGCAAATTGCAATCTGGAAAACCCAAATGCCCGAAGTGTTTCCCATTTGGGTGAATGTCAACCTTTCGGCCCGGCAACTGGTTCCCGAGTTGGCTGACCTGATTGAAGTGCTGATGGATGCCTACGACCTGGAAGGCTACGAACTGCGCCTAGAGATCACCGAAACCTCCTTGGCGCTGGATCCCAACGCCAGCCGCGCCTGTCTCGATCGACTGCGGGAACGGCGGATTAAAATTTGCCTCGATGACTTCGGCACGGGCTACTGCTCCCTCAACTATTTGCGGGAATTCCCGATCGACTCGATCAAAATCGAGCGATCGTTCATTCAAGCCATGCTCGAAAATCAACGCAACGCGGCGATCGTCCGTGCCGTCATCGGTTTAGCCAACGATTTGGGCCTCAGCGTCATTGCCGAGGGCATTGAAACCCAACCCCAAATTGATCACCTGCAAGACTTGGGCTGCGGC
Organism: Limnothrix sp. FACHB-406; assembly: GCF_014698235.1. Classification (NCBI taxonomy): domain Bacteria; kingdom Bacillati; phylum Cyanobacteriota; class Cyanophyceae; order Pseudanabaenales; family Pseudanabaenaceae; genus Limnothrix; species Limnothrix sp. FACHB-406. Next base: position 3,131 of record NZ_JACJSP010000014.1, read on the forward strand.
TTTGGCCAGGGCTATTTATTCTCCAGAGCCGTGCCCGCCGAGGAAGCTGGTCAGTTTCTCAATGCCGGATTGCCACCGGCCATTCGTTCCTTGCCCCGTTCCCAGTCGGCTCGCCATCCCCTCTGCTAAGTTGCTGATTACCCCCCATGGTCGCGATCGGGTCTGATCGATGCCCGATCGAATGGCAATATCAAAACCTCGATCGGGAATTGGCTCAAGAACGCGCAATCAAGATCGGACAAGGCCACCACAGCTCAAGGCAGCAAAATTGAGTGCAGAAAAGATTGTTACTGTCATTTGTTTAAATATTGGTTAAACGCATATTATCAACAGATCAAATTTCAATAAACATCCCCTTAGCTCATTTTCTAAAAATATCCCCGAAAAAGATCATGAAGATCTCTTAAACCGATGATTCAATAATGAGCTTGTTGTCACGGCAAAGCCTTGCCCTGACAACGCCAGGCTGATTGAAATCAGATGCTTTGACAAGATTTCATGGTAGATCTATTCTGTCTTTCCTGCTGTAAGATGCTAGCCTTGAAAAGGATAGAAATCGGGAACGTTTACCTGCGACCAAGTAATCTTAAGACCCCGATTCCAAGCGATCGATTCATCAAACCGAGTCAATTGACCGAGGCCACTGACCAAGGCGATTGGTTGATCAACACTGGATTCCCTTGGGGTTGTATGGCTATCTAAGGCGATGTCAATCGAGCGTGCCAGCCTGATTCATTCTTTCCCATGACATCTCGGTTCTGATATCGGCCCCAGGCTCCGAGTGCAACGCTCTGAACCTGTTGGCGGCTCGCCCGTCCCTCTGCACCCTCATTTCCTATGCTTGCCACTTCCACTTCAACCATGGCTGCTCCGGCTGTGCTGCCCAATCTTGCTGCCTCGCTGAATTTGGAGTCCACGCTCAATGACCTGTGCCTATCCTGCTTTGCCATGGATTTGTCACAGCCGGGGATTGAGCTGGCCCAAGCTTTAGAGGCGGATCCCCTGCTGCCAGGGGCCGTATTGCTCGATCGAGGAGCCTTTGCAGGGCTGCTGTCGCGGCGGCGTTTTTTTAAGCACCTGAGCCGACAATACGGCCCGGAGTTGTTCTTACATCGGCCCCTGCGCGTAATGTATCAATACGCCCATGTGCCGCTGTTGGTGTTGTCGGGCAGCACGCTCGTGGTGCAGGCGGGGCGGGCGGCCCTGGAGCGATCGCCCGATTTGCTCTATGAACCGTTGGCGGTGGAATCCCAGGAAGGCTGCTATTGCCTGCTGGATATTCACCAGTTGCTGGTGGCTCAATCCCAAATTCACGAGCTAGCCATGCAGCGAATTCAAGAGCAAACCCGCGCTCAGGTGATTCAAGCGGAGAAAATGGCCAGCCTGGGGCGGATGGTGGCGGGCATTTCCCATGAAATTAAAAATCCGGTGAATTTCATTTCGGGCAATGTGGTTTATCTGACCCAATACGCCCGAGATTTGATTGAACTGGTGACAGCCTATGAAGCCCTGTTGCCGGAAATTCCCGAGACCTTGCAACAGTTGCGATCGACCATGGAGTTTGACTTCCTGCGGGAGGATTTGCCCAAACTGATCGACAGCATGGCGATCGGGGCAGACAAACTGAAAAAAACCGTTGCCGGTCTCCAAAGTTTCTCCCATGTGGGATCAGAAACCTTTAAACCCGCAAATTTGCACGATTGCATCGAAAGCACCCTGATTGTGCTCAACAACCGCCTGCGGGAAGGGGTGGAAGTGATCCGCACCTATGGCGAATTGCCCCTGGTGGCTTGCCAGTCGGGCCACCTGAGCCAAGTGTTTATGAACCTACTGGCCAATGCGGTGGATGCGCTGCTGGAGGTGCAAAGCCAAATTCCACTGCTGGAACGGCGACGCTGGCAACCGACGATCATGATCCGCACCCAATGCGTGGATGAGTTACCGGCGGATTTGGCCGCGATCGAACCGGCCTCGATCTCGGCGGTGGAACCCCGCACCATGGATGTGACGGGCTGGGTGATGGTGGAAATTGCCGACAACGGCCCCGGCATTCCCGAAGCCATTCAGACCAAAATTTTTGAGACCTTTTTCACCACCAAACCGATCGGGAAAGGAACGGGCCTGGGTTTGGCCATCACCCACGAAATCATTGCGCGCCATGGGGGCCACCTCCGCCTGCGATCGCCCCGTTGGCCAGAAACCTATCCCGATCGCCCCTTTGATTTACCCGGCACTAGTTTTGAAGTGTGGTTGCCCCTCACCGCCGATCTCTAAGATCGCCCGATCGCCAACCCGGGCCCAGTGCCAGCCGTCCATGGGCGATCGCGAGCCAAAACTAGGGCGGGCCAAAGCTAGAGCGAGCCAAACTGAAGTTGCCCCAAGCTCACGGGAGTCGGCGGCGGGATGACTCGATCGATACGCCGTTGCCAGTCTGCCGCATCCGGCAGCGTCAACACCACCTGAGCATATTGATGGCCCGTCAGCCTCAACGTCAGAAACTCTCCACCGTCATGAGTGGCATACCAAAACTCCCGGCCGCGCCTTGTGTAGTAGGTTCCTGCTTTGATCACACCCGGCAGAAACGTACCCGGCGCACGCAGTTCTCGCCAGTCGCTGGGCGGTGCTCCTAACTGCACGGCTTGAATTTGCGCGATCGGGACTTCCAAATAAAGGGGCCAATGAAAAGCCCACAGCTTTTCCCAACCCTCCAAGTCAATTCTGAGGGAATCGCCCATCAGGCTTAAATGCATGGGTTTTGCTCCTTGTGCTCGGCACAGAGTGGCCCATGGAGCACAACTGGAATCATCTCCATTCTGGCGCGGCCAACGCTGATTGGGAGCAACCGCCCAGCCACGCTGCGAACAGGCAGCCGACCCCCTCCCCAGCGATCGAAAGCCAACACCCGATCGCCTGGGATACCAGCCCATTGATTACCAACGCCCATGCACGCCATTAGTTCACACCGTCTCCCCGTTTACAGTGGTCAGGGGGTTGTTTGCCGCCCTTCTGCCTGGGATCTCTCAAGACTTCAACCGATCCCGACAGATCCCCACAGATCCCCATAGATCCCGATCGCCCAACATCTGGTCAAATTCACGACCTACCCCCGGTCGCACTTCGCCTTAAAATCTGCTAAAGCTTAAGCCAAGCTTTACGCCGATCCGGCCAGGGCGATCCCACGAGCGATCGCCTCAGCCTTATTAATTGCGCTCTAGGACAATTGCTATGACCCTTGGCTATGTCGCCCTCGTCCTGCACGCTCACCTGCCCTTCGTCCGGCACCCCGAAAGCGACTACGTTCTAGAGGAAGAGTGGCTCTACGAAGCCATCACCGAAACCTACGTCCCCCTGTTACGCGCCTTTGAAGGACTCGAGCGCGATGGCGTAGATTTCAAAATCACCATGAGCATGACCCCGCCCCTGGTGTCCATGCTCCGCGACCCCCTCTTGCAAGACCGCTACGATCAGCACCTCGCTCAGTTGCAAGAACTCGTCGAAAAAGAATACGTCCACAACGAATTCAACGGACACCTGCGCTACCTGGCCGAGCACTACATCAAAGAATTCCAGGAAGTACGGGAACTGTGGGAACGGTATGATCGCGACCTCGTAACCGCCTTCAAAAAATTCCAAGACTCCGGCAACATCGACATCATCACCTGCGGCGCAACCCACGGCTACTTGCCCTTGATGAAGATGTATCCCCAAGCCGTGTGGGCCCAACTGAAAGTTGCCGTTGACCACTACGAAGAAAACTTTGGCCGCGCTCCCAAGGGCATTTGGCTGCCCGAATGCGCCTACTACGAAGGCCTTGAACGGATGGTGGCCGATGCCGGCCTGCGCTACTTCCTCACCGACGGCCACGGGATCTTGTACGCGCGGCCCCGCCCGCGCTTCGGAACCTACGCCCCCATCTTCACCGAAGCAGGGGTGGCCGCCTTTGGGCGCGACCACGAATCCTCCCAACAGGTTTGGTCTTCGGAAGTGGGCTACCCTGGCGCGGCCGAGTACCGCGAATTCTACAAAGACATCGGCTGGGAAGCGGACTACGACTACATCAAGCCCTACATCATGCCCAACGGCCAGCGAAAGAACGTAGGCATCAAGTACCACAAAATCACCAGCCGCACGGCGGGCCTGTCCGATAAGGCGCTCTACGATCCCTATTGGGCCCGGGAAAAAGCAGCGGAACATGCCACCAACTTCATGTTCAACCGGGGCCAACAGGTGGCCTATCTGAATGGCTTGATGCAGCGCCCCCCGATCGTCGTGTCGCCCTACGATGCAGAGTTGTTTGGGCACTGGTGGTACGAAGGCCCTTGGTTCTTGGATTTCCTGTTCCGGAAGGCTTGGTTTGACCAAAACACGTTCCAGATGACCCACCTGTCGGACTACTTGCAAAAGCAGCCGACCCAGCAGGTCTGTCGCCCGTCCCAATCGAGCTGGGGCTACAAGGGCTTCCATGAATATTGGCTGAATGACACCAATGCTTGGATCTATCCGCACCTGCACAAGGGAGCCGAGCGGATGATCGAACTGTCGAAGCTGGAGCCAGCCGATGAGCTGGAATGGCGGGCCCTGAACCAAGCGGCGCGGGAGTTGCTGTTGGCCCAATCGTCGGACTGGGCGTTCATCATGCGGACGGGGACGATGGTTCCCTACGCGGTGCGCCGGACACGATCGCACATGATGCGGTTCACGAAGCTCTACGACGATATTCGCGCGGGCAAGGTGGATTCGGGCTGGCTGCAAAAGGTGGAGGCGATCGACAACATCTTCCCCAACGTCAATTACCGCGTCTATCGCCCGTTGTAATTTCCCCGCATCAATGGGGCGATCGGGTAGGGTGAGTGGGAGAATGCTTGCGGGGTAACGGTTTGGCTGGTTTGGCTCCCACGCACCGTCGATCGCCCCTCAGAATCACGAGTTTGCCCGCGCCAATGGTAGTAGTGGTGCGTAGGGCACAAACCCCACCTCTGGAACCTGCGAACCGTTGCCCTACGCACCCTACGGGGTTTCGGGTGGGGTGTTGAGTAGTTGCAGGATGAGAGAAGTTCAGCCGAGGGTTATTCTGCCCAGTTTTGAATGGCAAGGTCGGGAACGCGGCTAAATTCTCGGACATTATGGGTCACGATCGTCAGGCCCAAGCTGAGGGCGTGGGCCGCGATGAGTAAGTCCATGTCGCCGATCGATTGTCCCTGGCGTTCGAGGCTGTAGCGAAGTTCGCCATAGTGATGGCTGGCATTGCGATCGAAGGGGACGTTAAGGGCAACAAGAAGCGATCGAGGGCGGCCTGATTGCGATTGCGCTGTTGGCTTTTGGCAATGCCGTAGTCGAGTTCAGCAACGGTAATACTCGAAATGGCAATATCGCCGAGTTCGCAGGCGCGGAAGCGATCAATAACTTGGGGCGGTTTGTGTTTGATTAAGTAAATGCAAATGTTGGTGTCGAGGAGGAATTGCATGGAAACCATTCCTCGCGTTCTTGGGGCAAGTCTTGGGGGCGAGTTTCTGGCCAGTCCTCGAAGCAATCTTCGGAAAAGAGTGTGAGGCTCTCGAATAAAATTTGCCAGGGATTAGCGGCGGGGAGCAAAATCAGGGCGCTGCCCAGGGGCTTGAGATAAACCGCTTCGCCGAGGAAGTCGATCGACTCGGGCAAAATGATTGTCCAGCCCTGATCTTGTTTAGTAATTTCGACTCGTTCCATCGAGAATTCCTTCGGTGATGGTGTTGGCGGTCATTAATCGTGGGTGCAGGACGTTCAGGATTGCGTTGTTTCAATGGTATTGCGGGTCTTGGGGTGGGGCGATCGCCCCTGGGGATACACGATCTGGTTTTCTCCGTATCGATGAAGAGATCGGGTAGGGGCGTACCGCTGTACGCCCTCCGCCAGGATTGATCGCTTGAAACGAATCGGTTGGCGGAGACCTCGCGTATCGGAGGGCGCATGGCGATGTGGCCCCACAAAAATCGGTTTTCCCGCATGGGTAGGGGCGTACCGCTGTACGCCCTCCGCCAGGATTGATCGCTTGAAACGAATTGGTTTGCGGAGATCTCGCGTATCGGAGGGCGCATCGCCATGCGCCCCTACGGGTTTGGTGGGGTGGTGAGTTGTTGCAGGATGGATTGGGTGAGGGGGTGGTTGGAGAGGTCGGCAGCGCGATCGGCTTTAATGACGGCTTGCACCAGGTTTTGCAAACTTTGGATGCTGCTTTGGGTGTGAGGATGCGCTTTACCCAACTTCTGCACCCGAATCTCCAAAGCACGCACCAACATCCGCTCGGCTTCACCCCAACGATGTTGGTAATAGTGCAGCACTGCCAAGTTGTTAAGGCTGGTGGCGGTGTCGGGATGGTCGGCTCCCAGCACTTGCTCACAGATTTCCAGTGCTTGCCGGTAGAGGGGTTCTGCTTTCTTGTAGTGCTTCTGGCCTTGATAGAGGAGTGCCAAGTTGTTGAGGCTGGTGGCAATATCGGGATGGTTAGCCCCTAGCACTTTCTCATAGATTTCTAGTGCTCGCCGGTAGAGAGGTTCTGCTTCCTCGTACCGTCCTTGGGAATAGTAGAGGTATGCCAAGCCATCGAGACTGGCAGCACTATCGGGGTGGTCAGCTCCTAGCACTTGCTCACGAATTTCCAGTGATCGCCGGTAGAGAGGTTCTGCTTCCTTGTACCGTCCCTGGGATTCGTAGAGTCCTGCCAAGTTATGGAGACTGGTAGCGGTGTCGGGATGGTCAGCCCCTAGCACTTGCTCATAGATTTCTAGTGCTCGCCGGTAGAGGGGTTCTGCTTCCTTGTACCGTCCCTGGGATTCGTAGAGTAATGCCAAGTTGTTGAGGCTGGCAGCACTATCGGGGTGGTCAGCTCCTAGCACTTGCTCACGAATTTCCAGTGATCGCCGAACGAGAGGTTCTGCTTCCTTGTACCGTCCCTGGGATTTGTAGAGTGCCGCCAAGTCATTGAGGCTGGTAGCAGTCAAGGGATGGTCAGCTCCTAGCACTTGCTCACAAATTTCCAGCGATCTCTGGTAGAGGGGTTCCGCTGCCTCGTACCGTCCCTGGGATTTGTAGAGTGCCGCCAAGTCATTGAGGCTGAGGACAGTGTCAGGATGGTTGGCTCCTAGCACTTGCTCACGGATTTCCAGTGCTCGCCGGTAGAGGGGTTCTGCTTCCTCGTACCGTCCCTGGGAATAGTAGAGTTCTGCCAAGTTGTTGAGGCTGGTGGCGGTATTGGGATGGTCGGCTCCTAGCGCTCGCTCACAGATTTCCAGTGCTCGCCGAACGAGGGATTCTGTTTCCTCGTACTGTCCCTGGGAATAGTAGAGGTATGCCAAGTTATTAAGGCTGAGGGCAGTGTCGGGATGGTTGGCTCCTAGCGCTTGCTCACAGATTTCCAGTGCTCGCCGAACGAGGGATTCTGCTGCCTCGTACCGTCCCTGGGATTTGTAGAGTAATGCCAAGTTGTTGAGGCTAGTGGCGGTGGCGTGATGGTTGGGACCAAAGCGGCTTTCGGTGATGCTTAAGCAGTCGCTCCAGTGCTGTTCAGCCTCAGCCCAGAGACCTTGCCCCTCAGCCAACTGCGCCAAGGCACTAAAAACCCACATGGAATCTGTTGGATCGGTAATCTCGCCGCTAGCCGCCGCTGCCGCTTCCAAGTGCGACCAGGCGGGGCGGGTGCGCGCCAGGTCTGCCAGCGTCACCGTCCTTGGAACCGTTTTCGCCACGCTCACCATTTGCCCTAAAAACGCCTGTTGCAGCGCCCCGCCCTCGGGCCAGGCCGCCCGCTTGGCTGCGAAAAATTCCCGAATCAGCGGATGCAACGCATATTGACCTTCTTCAGCTTTCACCAAACTCAGCTTCACCAACTGATCTCGCGCATCTTCGATATCTTCCTCATCGTCATTGGGCAAACAACCCAGCACCCAATCCCACAACACCGGAGCCGGTCCAAAACAACCCAACAACACCGCCAGTCGTTGCGCTGCTGGCTCCAACTCTTCCCAACTCAACTCAAAAGCTTCTGTTACCCCGTATCGTGCCGTCATCCCCTCGGGAAAGTCTCGGTCTTTCGGGTCGATCGCCCGGGCCTGCAACCGCTGTGCCTCTAACCGTTCTTGCATGGTGGCCAGCGACAACTCCGCCTTTCGCCTCAGGTAATAGCCCACCAACTCAATTCCCAACGGCAAAAAGCCCAGCCATTCACAAAGTGCCTCCGCTGTCGCCCGTTCCGCCGCGATCCGCTCCGTTCCCACAATACTTTCGAGCAACTGGAGCGTCGTCACCGGAGTCAAGACCTGCAACTCCAGACGTGCTATACCCTGAAACTTGGCCCGCGTCGTGATCAATACCCGAAACCGGGCATCGGCGGGTAAAATTGCCTCAACTTGGGTGCGATAGTCTGTCACATCATCGAAAATCAACAGCACCAACTCTGGCGGTACTTCCTTTGCCGGCCACTGGGCAAAGCAATAGGCCAACTGCTCCGGCAAGTCACCCAGGTCTGACAAATCAAGATTTGGGAAGAAATGTGATCGGGCAAAATTCAACAGTTCAATTCCCGCCCGTTCTCCCGCCAGCCACACCACCCCGCCGCGATAGCTATTGAGGTGAGATCGCGCATATTGCACTGCCAGTTCCGTTTTGCCCACGCCCCCCATGCCATCCACACTGGCGATCGCTACACGATGGTCATGTCCCTGCAATTGCTCGTGTAACGCCATCAGCTCTTGGTCGCGTCCAAAGAAGCGATCACTGGCAACGCCCCGCACGCCCAGATTAGTCGGTGGCTCAGTAGTCACACGATCAGGAACCAGGAGTGGCTGAGAAGACTGTTCCGGCTTGAGAAATGGGCTACTGGTCAGTTGGTGACTTTGTAAGTCAGTCTCTTGATTTTGGTAAGCCTCCCAGAGATACCTTTTGAGTTGATATAGCTTGCCACGAGACGCACCAGTAATTCCTAATTTTTCATAGACTCCTCCCATACGCATCTTGAGTGCAGATGCGGAAATGCCTAAAGTTGCCGCAATTTTTTCAGTCGTCTGAGACTCTGACTGCATCACTGCAATCAGGGCATCAGTCTGCTCGGGCGATAACTGGTGCTGAGTACTAACCTGGCGCAACCAGTCTTCAGGCAATGGAGACACAGGATATGAGTAACAACGTCAATACAATTTTACATCACCATGTTGTCATGGTCAGCTTGGTAAGCTAAAGTAAGGCTACTAAATCTTATGGTCAGCTTAGGCGACCACTTACCATGACCCCTCCTCAAAGTTCGCCCGCTTCTCAGCCCAGTCTGCCGGCCAACCAAACTTCCCAGGAGGTGCAGATCCCCCAAGCCGATTCGATTTTGGGGTTACCGGTTCCTGCTGGGATGCCGAATTGGCTGGTGGCCTTGGTTGCGATCGCGATCGTGGCTGACCGTGCTGCCAAAATCTCCACACTGCTGGTCAAGCTGTGGCTGCGGGTTAAGAAGTGAGATTGCCCTTCGTCAAACTCGCGCAAGCGATCAATATGAGATCGCTCGCTGCTTCAGTAACCGAGCTGTAAATGTCATGAGACGCGCGCGCCTGTGACTTCCCCCAAACACCGCCATGGCATCGGGAGCGATCGCCCTGGCCCAGGCCTATGGGGTTGGGGCAGGCGGTTCTAGCTGATTGAGGGCCCCGCAGATATATTTCTTGACGGTTTCGCGGCTGGCAGTCACACCACTGGGCAGCGTGAAAACCATCTCAACAGTGGTTTGGTTGTTTTCCGCCAAGGCAAACACGTCAATGGGCAAGGCCCGCTGAAAGGCAGTGGCGGGGTTTTCTGCTCGCATCATGCCGCCGGCCACGTCGGTGCTGAGGGTACGAATGCCTTCGCGGGCCAAAATCACCCGCAATTGAAAAAAGGCCCTTTCGACGGATAGGCCTTGGACTTGCACGCGGGCAAAATAGGCGGAACCGTTGAAAAAATCGCCTTTTTTGTCGAAGCTTTCTTCACAGGTGGTGGCCAAGGCGGGCGTGCCAAGGCAGAGCAAGGCCAGGCTCAGGAACAGCGATCGCATGGTTTGCATGATCGGATCAAAGAACAAAACCTCAGGATTGCCGATCGGGAATGGGCATGGCCAGATCGGTGTGACACCAAGGAGCCACAGCAAGCGATCGTGTAGAGAATGATGGCGGCCCAATCGATCGGAAAGGGTCGGTTTGCCCGATCCACCGATCCACAACCTCCGCGAAACAATGCGGGTTTCAGTCGATCGCCCCAGGTTGTGGATCGGTTAACGCGCGTTCTAGCCGACCGTGATATTCGGCTCCTCGCAGAAATTCACCAACACCGTTTCGCTTTCCGACTCATCCTCAAACACAAAGCTGATGTACCACTCACAGGGCGAATCATTCGTATGCTCCGCCCAGGTGACCGTTGCCCCCTCTCCAGAAGCAATTCCCTCTTCTGGCAAATCGAACTGCGACCACTCCTCATCATCGGGCGAAACCCAAATTTCCAGGATGGCTTGGTCTGTGTTGTTGGTGACCACAAAGCTAAACAAATCGTCCGACATGGGGGGTACATCCCAAAATTGCAGAATACGGCTCCGTTCTAGACTTCAAAGCGGGTCGCTGTGGGCTTTCCTTAGCTTTTCTTCACCACGCCTCTTCACCACGCCGTTTCCTCGCCCGCAATTCAGATTCCAACTCCTATGCTGAAGTTAACCCTTGGTTGATCGGGCATTCCTGACCCGATCGGTCTTGGTTTTGATGAATTTTGATCAATTCAGGAGCAAGTAGGAGCAAGATTCAATGAAATGGACTGGTAAACAAGGCCCATGGCTCGCGGGATTGTCCCTCGCGATCGCCAGCACCGCCGCGATCGGGAGTTGGGGATTTAGCCAATGGCGGGCCCAACAACCCGCCGCAACGGCCCCAGGCTCCACCACCACCGCCCAGGCTAGCCCCGCCCTTTGTCCGCCTGGTGGGGACGCGGCCGGCGGCATGGCGCATCATATGCACTCGATGCAGGTGAGCAGCGAGTTTGAATTCATTAGTCACATGATTCCGCACCACCAGGAGGCGATCGACACGGCCAAGCTCGTGCGCGATCGCACCCAACGGCCGGAAATGCGGCAATTTACCCAGGCGATTATTGATGCCCAAAGCCGGGAAGTGAGCCAAATGAAAACATGGCTGCAAACCTGGTATCCCAACCAAACCAGCACCCAGGCCTATCAGCCCATGATGCGTCCCCTGGAACCCTTGCAAGGCGATGCGCTGGATCAGCAGTTTTTGCAAGATATGGTGATGCACCACCAAGGGGCGGTGATGATGGCCCAAAGCCTGATTCAAGGCCAATTGGTAAAACACCCGCCAGTGCAGTCAATGGCTCAGGATGTGATTCGCACCCAAAGCCAGGAGATTGGTCAGATGCAGACCTGGTTGGGGGCTTGGTTCCCGAATGGTGGCCAATGCGGGCGATCGACGGCGGCGGATTCCACGGGCAACGGGTTAATGAACCACGGGAATATGAACCACGGGAATATGAACCACGGGAACGTGAACCATGGAAAACAGCTTTAGGCTCCGTGGGATTCGCCATTGGGTTTGCACCGTGGTGATTCGCCGCTATGACTAATCTGGGTCAATAGTTCAGCAGGGGCCGTGTAGGGCCGGCCGCCAGCATCCATCGGGAATGGCATGGGATCACCATCCCGATCGCCCATCGATTTTGGTTGACTACGGTTGATTCTTAAAGAAATGGCTAAGGAAAAAGCAGCCATTCGCCACAACTTCAACGAATTTTCTGAGGAAATGGCCCTGGCACTTTCTGGGACAATTTGGACAACCCAACGCCCAGGGGGCATTTTCTGAGCCAAAAAAACCGTCAGGAAATTTTTACAAATTCCACAGGGGGGCGATCGCCGGCCGGCGGGAACCTTGGTATCGTGGAGATATAAATCGTATACCGCAATACGAAATAAATCAGGAAGCTTATTTCCTAACGTTATATTTGCGCCGTTTTAGCGCTAGTTTGGCGCTGTTCTGGTGCTTTGCGGGGTTTCGCTCACGCCACCGAACTGCTCGATCGATTCATCACCGCCGAATCTGTTCCTCAAGAATTTCACCGTATGCTGGCCAGCGATCGCGCCCTGAAATTTAATCCCCTGGATGCGGGGCAACCCAGCCGCATCCTGATTGTTGAAGACGAAGAACTAATCCGCGATATGGTGGCTGCGGCCCTGCGCGACGAGGGCTATGAAGTGTTAGTGGCGGCCGATGGGGCTGCGGCCTTGAACCTGTTGAATCTCAACAATCCTGGCGACATGAACCGCCCGCCCGATTTGATTGTTCTGGATTTGATGTTGCCTCGGGTGAATGGGCTGGATCTGTGTCGGCTGTTGCGCCAGCGCCAAGATCCCGTGCCGATTTTGATGCTGAGTGCCAAGGGCAGCGAGACCGATCGGGTGTTGGGGTTGGAAGTGGGGGCCGATGACTACCTCACGAAGCCCTTCAGTATGCGGGAGTTGGTGGCTCGTTGCCGGGCCCTGCTGCGGCGCAATCGGATCGTGAGCGCGGCCCAGCCGGAAGTGCTGCGCTATCGGGATATTGAACTTTATCCCCAGGAATGCCGGGTGGTGGTGCGGACTCAGGAAGTGAACCTGTCGCCGAAGGAATTTCGATTGCTGGAATTGTTTGTGCAACATCCCCGGCGGGTTTGGTCTCGGGAACAGTTGTTGGAGCGCATTTGGGGCATTGACTTCATTGGCGACAGCAAAACCGTTGATGTGCATATCCGCTGGCTGCGGGAAAAGGTTGAGCTAGATCCCAGCACGCCTGAATACATCGTCACCATTCGCGGCTTTGGCTATCGATTTGGTTAGTGTCCTAGTCGGTTTAGGACTGGGGCTAGGGGTTGGGGTGTGGCAACAGGCGCGGCTGCGTTCTCGCCTGATGCAGCTTTTTGCGCCCATTTTGGCCGATGAGGTGGCGATTCCGTTGGGGCTGGAGTCCTTGGTGCGGCGCGGGGTGGTGGCGGCGCTCGATCGGGAAGTGGCCCTGGAGTCTCAGCTCGAAATCTGGGAGAAGGCCCTGGTGGCGGCTCCGATCGCTTTTCTGTGGGTCGATCGCGATGATGGATTGCGGTGGTGCAATGACCGGGCGCGGGAGCTGTTCGCCATCCGTCAGTGGCAACCCAACCAAGACCGCCTCTTGATTGAGGTGGTGCGCTCCTACGATTTGGATCAGTTGGTGCAACAAACCCGGCGGGGCCGGCTCACTTGCCAACGGGACTGGACGTTTTATGGAGAGCCGCGGCCGGAGCCAACGGAATCGACGGAGGGCCCGGAGTTGAGCGACCACGGGACGATCGATCCCCCTTTGCCGGGGCCGGGAACCGCCACCAAGGGGGTGGGGTTGGCCCTGCGAGGGTGGGGAATCCCGCTGCCCCATGGTCACGTGGCGATTTTTGTGGAAAATTGCCAGCAGATGGTGGATTTAGCCCGCAGTCGCAACCGGTGGATTAATGACTTGGCCCATGAGTTGCGCACGCCCCTCACGTCCATTCAGTTGGTGTTTGAAACCCTGCAAAAGCAACTGGAGCCGCCCCTGAGCCATTGGGTCGATCGAGCCATGCCGGAAGTGAAACGGCTGGTGCGCTTTGTGCAAGATTGGCTGGATTTGAGCCAAATGGAACAGAATCCGGGGCAAATTTTGCGCCTGGAGGTGTTGGACTTGGTGGAGGTGGCCCAGGCGGCTTGGCAGTCGGTGGAACCCTTGGCGGAACGAAAATCGGTGGCGCTGGTGCTCGATCGGGATGGGTTAGATCATCTCTGGCTCCAGGGCGATCGGGCCAAGCTCCATCGGCTGCTGTTGAATTTGCTGGACAATGCGATTAAGTACAGCCCGGAAGGGGGGCAAATTTGGCTGCACATTTCCCAAGATGCGCCGGCCTTGACCTTGCCCCAACCGCCCGGGGAGTTGGCGGAAGATTTGGCGGAGGAGTTGGGTTTGGCGAGCCAGTTGGGCGATCGCGCCTCGGAGTCTGACCCGCACTGGGCCGCCAGAGCGCCCCAGCCCAACCCCCAAGCCGCCACCCCCCTCTCCGATCCAGACAACGACCCGATCGCCACCTGGGCCTATGCCGATGTGATTGATATGGGGCCTGGATTTTCGCCCACGGATTTACCTCACATTTTCGAGCGGCTCTATCGCGGCGACGCTTCCCGCACCCGCGAAACCGATGCCATGATTGCGCCCCAACTCCCCAGCACCGGCAGCGGACTGGGGCTGGCGATCGCCCGGCAAATTGCGATCGCCCATGGGGGACAAATTACCGGCAGCAACGACCCCAAAACCGGCGGTGCAAGGCTGCGGGTAGCCCTGCCGATTCGGGCCATCCGCCAACCCCTGGATGATTTGTAGTGCTTGACGATGGGGAGCAATCCCCAAAAACACCGATAACCAGGGCGATCGAGCTGTTTGGTAGCCAACAGCACCCCAATCGGTGCAAAAATTTTGAACAATCATCCCAGGGGTGATGCTCCTCGGGATTGTGGCCGATCAGCCCACTAAAGTTTGGTTAAATTCCCACTAAACTTCTGAGCCGGAACCCCCATCTTAAGAAAATATAAGATATAAAGGAAAGGCAATCTTTTGAAATGCATCCATTAATTTCTCATTTCCGTTCCCCTTTTTACCGAGGCATTTTTATTCCAATCCTTATCCATCAGACAATCGCCAATTAGTCCCATGGTAGCCTCGATTAATCCTAGATTGATCTTGTGTAGATTGTCCTTTCATGAACCTTTGATCAGACAGCATCATGAGTAATTAGTCATCCCAACCAACATTCTGTTGCTATTCCCTATCATCTTCCCGAGCGATTTCAGATCGCAATCAGTATCAAAATTGATTGAAGTTTGATCAAGCATTTCCTCGTTTCAGTCTCGATCATTGCCTAAAAATTTTCCAGAAACTTCCCAGAAATTTCCCGAAAGTTGCCCAACAGCTTCTGCCTCAGCCCCTTGTGGGCAACCGAACTCACGGCGCGATCGGCCCTATCCCCAGCGCTGTTCAAAGTTCTGGCCAAAATGATGGCAGTCAAGCTCAAGGGCCCTCAGTTAGAGTGACTTTTTCCTTCTAACTTCAAAACCAATAGCCAGCAATTCATCAAGAATCTATGATGCAATTCCTGGTTTTGAGTCTTTACTTTCTTCAAGTTGCACTATCAGTGATCTATCCATTTTTCAACACCTTCTTTCATCGGTCAATGCGGCTCTAAGGCTTCTTGGGGACTGGTGTCTTGATTTCCTGAAGTGGATGTTCTCAATAGAACTGGGTTGGTGGTTTCACTGCTGAGCAACGCCTAAATTCAAAGGGAAATCATTCTGAGCCAATCATCACGGTTTCCAAAGTAGGGTTGGGACGAGCTGTTGATTCATTCCGTCGTTTATGAAGGTTCCATGATTGCTGTAGACGTGAAACGATCTTTGTTTTCCACTGCTTCGGGTGCGGCCACCAAACCGACGGCGATCGAACGCAAAATCAAGCGAGTTTGCCAAGATGTGCTGCGGATGGGAGCGCTGGTTGAGGATTCGTTTCGCCTCACTCAGCAAGCCCTGTTTGCCCGCGACCTGTCCACGATCGAGCGAATTAATGCCCTCGAAGACCGCATCGATGAGTTCTATCGCCAAATTGAACTCGACTGCGTGGTCACCATGACCTTGAACGCTCCGGTGGCGGAAAATTGCCGCTGGCTGAGTGCCCTGATGCAGTTGGTGCGGGACTTGGAACGCATTGGTGATTATTCCCAGGACTTGGCGGATATTGCGGTGCGCCTGTTTCCCTATGGGCCCCATCCCCATTTGGAGGAGGTGGAAGCCATGGCTCGCCAAACCCTGACCATGTTGGGCATGAGTTTGGCGGCGTTGGTGGAGCCAGATCCCGAGGCGGGGGCCCGGCTCCAAGCGGCGGACAATGTGGTGGATGAGGCTTACGATCGCCTCTATGGCCTGTTGGCCACACAGCGGGATGTACCGGGGCCGATCGAGCCGGTGTTGCTGATGGTGCTGACCATTCGCCACATTGAGCGCATGGCCGACCATGCCACCAATATTGCCCAACGCGCGTCCTATATCGTGACGGGTCACCGCTCCTAGCCATCCCCTAAGCCCCAAACATCCAAAGCCAGAGGGGCAGGGTGAAGGGCAAAACCACGGTTCCCAGGGCCACGCTGGACACGGCCAAGTCCCGATCGAGGTCGTAGGCTTCGGCAATGACCAAACAGGCAAAGGCGGGGGGCATGGCCATCTGCAACACCAAAACCAAGAGGGTTGGCCCCTGCCATCCCCAACCCCGCAGGGTCAACCCCACCACCAGGGGCACGATCGCCATTTTGATGACTAACAGAGCGATCGCTGGAGCCGTGGCATTGCCCCAACGCAACTGACTGAGCCGCATTCCAATGAGCACCAAGGCCAGGGCCACTACAGTCCAAGCGATGGCCGTCAGCCCTCGATCGATCACCTGGGGCAGGGCGATCGATCGCGACCCCAAGCCTGCCAGGGCCCCCCAAACCGTCGGATTCACCAAGCCCGCCCGCACCATGCCCCAACCGTCGCTCGATTGGCCCCCCAACCGAGCTGCCAGGGCCGAACCCACCCCATAGGCCCCCAAGGTTGTGCCCGCCACATCAAAAAACAGGGCCCAGGCAAATTGCCCACTCCCGACCAAGGCCAGGGCGATCGGAAAGCCCAAATAGCCCGTGTTGCCAAACATGCTCCCCAGCCAAAAACTGGCTCGCCGTTGGGGAGCGGTCACCCCTTGCCAGTGCAGCCATCCCCAAGCAAGACAACCGGCCAGGGCGATCGACCCCCAAGCCACCAAGGGAGCCAGCCAAGCTTGGCCGCTCAGATCGGTTTGGCGCAAAAAGGCCACGCAGCTCAGGGGCACGCCCACCCAAAACAACCCTTGCCCGATCGCCCCGGACACCCGCGCCGGGAGCCAGCGGCCCAACAACACCCCCAAACCCACCCCACCGGCCAAGGTGGCGTATAACTTCCCCAACACAACTGCATCCAACGCCATTCGTTTCCCTGCCTTTGCCCAACAGTTCCCAATTCAGCTCCAATTGCAGACCCAATTCAGATCCCATTCAGACTCAATTCAGGCTCAATTCAAATTCAGCTCCCGATCCAATCCCGATCCAATTCAGATTCAGTTCAGATTCAGTCCGGTTTAGTTTCGGGCCAAGATTCCACAAAAACTCGCCCGATTTTCATCAAACCCATCCCCACAGCGCTCCAACCGGCCGCCGTTGCCGCCAAACACTTGGGCAATCGCCATTCGATCGATCACATCCTCTCTTTCGCGAACCCCATGGCAAGCGCTACAGTGTCGAAAACCAAATAAGCCACGTCAGAATCTGGCAAGCCTCGCCCATTTCCCTTGGCTTGCTGATCCGACGATCGCACCGTTAAATAAAACGTGAAGCATTCCCGGGGAGAAGCCAGCTAAACCATGAAAGCCATGATCCTTGCGGCAGGCAAAGGCACGCGTGTTCGGCCGATCACCTTCACCGTGCCTAAGCCGATGATCCCCATCCTGCAAAAGCCAGTGATGGAATTCCTGATCGAGCTTTTGCGCCAACACGGTTTTGATCAAGTGGTGGTGAACGTCAGCCACCTGGCCAAGGAAATTGAAGACTATTTCCGCGATGGCCAGCGATTTGGGGTCGAAATTGCCTACTCCTTTGAAGGATTTGTGGAAGACGGCGAGCTGATTGGCAAAGCTCTCGGGTCTGCGGGTGGCCTGCGCAAAATCCAAGACTTCTCCCCCTTCTTTGATGACACCTTTGTGGTGCTTTGTGGCGATGCGCTGATTGATTTGGACTTGACCGCCGCCGTCAAATTCCACAAGGCCAAAGGCTCCCTCGCCACGATCGTCATGAAATCCGTGCCCCGAGATGAGGTGTCCAGCTATGGGGTGGTGTTGACGGATCCGGACGGCCGGATCAAGGCATTCCAGGAAAAACCCGCCGTGGAAGAAGCTCTCAGCACCAGCATCAACACCGGGATTTATATCTTTGAGCCGGAAATTTTCAACTACATTCCCCCGGGCTGTGAGTATGACATTGGGGGCGACTTGTTTCCCAAGCTGGTGGAAATGGGTGCGCCGTTCTATGGCATCACCATGGACTTTCAGTGGGTGGATATTGGAAAAGTGCCGGACTACTGGCGGGCCATTCGCAGTGTGCTGTTAGGGGAAGTGCAAAACGTGGCCATTCCTGGACGGCAGGTGCGTCCGGGGGTTTATACGGGGCTGAATGTGGCGGTCAACTGGGACAAGGTGGAGATCCAAGGGCCGGTGTATATCGGGGGCATGAGCCGGATTGATGATGGGGCAAAGATTATTGGCCCCACGGCGATCGGGCAAAACTGCCATATTTGCAGCGGGGCCACGGTGGAAAACAGCGTGATTTTTGAATATTCCCGCTTGGGGCCGGGCGTGCGGCTGGTGGATAAATTGGTGTTCGGTCGCTATTGTGTGGATAAGACGGGCGCGACGATCGATGTGCAGGCGGCGGCCCTGGATTGGCTGATTACGGATGCCAGACAGGTGATGCCTGCTACACCTACGGAGGAAGGCCAGGCGATCGCGGAGCTGTTGCAGTTGGAGTGAGCCAAGGAGGGCGATCGGGATCAGGCCCCGATCGAGCCAGCCCCTGAAGTGAACTCGGCTGCGGGAATTTCCCGATCGACAATCCAGGAAATTCCCATCGGGTCTGCAAAAGACCGTCTACCCTTTTGCAGGATTGTCAGTTAGCATTGGCGAGAAGTTTTAGACAGGCATCAGTATGGCCGAGGGTCGAGTAGCGTTTTTAGCAGGCTGCGCCATTACGGGATCGCTGGCATTTGCGGTCGCGAAGGGATGGATTGCGGTGGGCGCGCCTCCGTCCTCGGTTCCCGGGCTGTCGGAAAATCCCAGTGGGGTTCCCCTGCTTGAAGGGGGTGGCCAACTGCCCCCGGCCCCCACGGTGACCATGCTGCCCTCGCCGCCACCCACGGCCTTGTCCGCCGCCCGCCCCAGTGCCGCCGCGAATGGTGCGGCTGATGCGACGGCCACCCCTCCCACAGGCGACAGCACGATCGCCAAGCTTGAGGAGCGGCTGCGGAAAAGCGAAGATCAACTAAAGGAAATTCAAGCGGACTTGCGAGAAGACCGCAAAGACCGGGAGCGTCTAACGGCGGCGGTGGATAAACTGAGCACCGCCGTGCAGGGCCAGGAAAAAAACCTCACTTCCATGGCCTTGGATGACAAGTTGGCGCAAATTGCGGCTAACCGGGGCGAACAGCAACCCCCGGGCCAATGGGGCAACGGCATCCTTTGGGCCCTGGGGGGCATGGTGCTGACGGTCAGCAGCATTGTGATGGCGGGGGTGATTTCCACCATGGCCCGGCAAAACCGAGGAAGCTATGGTGCGCCGCCCCACAGCCCGCAACCGTTCCACCCCATCCGAGTGGTTCCTACCTATTTACCTCGGGCCCGTCAGGATCAGACGGTGCGCCGGGAGCCGGGGACGGCGGATTTTGTGGAATACGATTACTAATTAGCAAGCGATGGGCCGGTTCTAGGCTTTTGCGAGATAGTTGCAAGGTTTGGGTGGCGATCGAGAAATGACGGTGGGTGGCCTGTGGGTGGCCGGTGATGGCAATGCGCTCCTGATCATGGGGCGGTGATGCACGATCGGGCGTTGAGTTTGGCCCGCCAAGGGGATTGGTCGGGAGCGATCGCCCTGTGGCAACAGATGGCGGCGGCGGCCCCCCATGATGGGGCCACTTGGAAGAATTTAGGAATTGCCTATTACCGATCGGGGCATTGGCTCCAGGCGATCGACTGCTATCAACGGGCGATCGCTCTGCGGCCGGCGGATCCGGGCTTGCGGGTCAACCTGGGAGCGGCCCTCAAACAGGCCCAACAGCTCCCGGCAGCCGTGGCGGAATATGAACGGGCGATCGCCCTGGATCCCAATCATTGGGATGCCCATCGTAACCTGGCCAATGCTTTGGAAAAGCTGGGCGACCTAATTTCCGCCGAAATCCACATTCGGCAGGTGGTGGCAGCGTTGCCCCAATGCGCCAAAGCCCGCCACAGCTTGGGCAATATCCTTTGGGAACAGGGGCGCTATGAGGACGCGATCGCCCAATATAACCAGGCCTTGGCGATCGAGCCGGATTTCCATGAGGCGATCGCCAATCGGGGCATGGTGCAAATGACCCTCGGCCAATGGGAACAGGGCCTGGTGGACTATGAGCACCGTTGGTTTTGTGTGGAAACGGCGCGAGGGCTGCCGCCGGTTCCCTTTCCTCAACCGGTTTGGACGGGAGCGCAACCGCTGGTGGGCAAAACCGTTCTGCTCTACTCAGATATGGGCTTTGGGGATGCGCTGAACTTTGTGCGCTATGCTCCCCTGTTGGCGGCCCGAGGAGCGCGGGTGCTGCTGGAATGTCCGAGGCCCCTGGCTCGGCTGTTTGGGACGGTGGCGGGTGTGGCCCAGGTGGTGATTCGGGGGGAAACGCCACCGCCGTTCGATTACTGGTCGCCGTTGATGAGTTTGCCGGCCGCCTTTGGAACCACGCCGGCCACCATTCCAGCGGATATTCCCTATTTTCAGTTAGGCCAATCGCTTCAGTCGCCGCAGTCACTTCCAGGGTTTCCACCGTCAACCCAGGGGCCGATCGAGCCGGAACCTTCACCAATTGCCTCGCCAGCGGGTCAACGGTGGGGATTTGTTTGGGCTTCCGGCAAAACAGGAGCCACAGCCCGCAAGCGATCGACCGCTTTGGCCCAATGGGAGGCCCTGTTGCGATCGCCCGGTTATCAGTTTTTGAGTTTGCAAACGGAAACCAGCCCCGAGGAGCGGGCCTGGCTAGCCGATCGGGGCATTCCCGCCTTGGGCGATCGGCTCACGGATTTTGCGGACACGGCCCACGCGATCGCCCAACTGGATGGGGTGATCACCGTAGACACCGCCACGGCCCATCTGGCCGGGGCGATCGGCAAACCAGTTTGGATTCTGTTGCCGGCCGTGCCCGATTGGCGCTGGCTGCTGAACACCGATCGCACTCGTTGGTATCCCACGGCCCGACTCTTTCGCCAACCGAAAATTGGGGATTGGGCGGCGGTTTTTGACCAAGTACAAAGGGCGCTGGCCCCATGACCAACGCCCCAAAAATAGCCGATTCGCAAGATATGGCCCCCGGGCAATTCCCCCCGCCAGACTAACGACTCACGAGAGGGGCCAGCCGGGCGATCGACTCGCCCTAGAAACCCGTCCTAGAAACCCATCGCTTGGGCCACCGCCGCCAACTCTGGCTCAATCCCTTGGTGGTACTGGTTTTGGGAGGTTTTCAGGGCCGTATCCGGATCCTTCAACCCATTTCCCGTCAGCACGCAAACCACCGTGGCCCCGGCTGGCACTTGATCGCGCACCTTCAGCAGCCCCGCCACGGAAGCCGCGCTAGCCGGTTCGCAGAACACGCCTTCTTCGCCCGCTAGCAGTTGGTAGGCCTCCAGAATTTCCTCATCGGTGACCGCCTCAAAGCCGCCTTGGCTGGCATCCCGCACCGCCAGCGCCTTATCCCAACTGGCTGGCTTGCCGATGCGAATCGCCGTCGCGATCGTGT
The DNA here is from genome assembly GCF_014698235.1 of Limnothrix sp. FACHB-406. Lineage (NCBI taxonomy): Bacteria > Bacillati > Cyanobacteriota > Cyanophyceae > Pseudanabaenales > Pseudanabaenaceae > Limnothrix > Limnothrix sp. FACHB-406. Next base: position 24,789 of record NZ_JACJSP010000014.1, read on the forward strand.
GTGGATCCAAAACTGGACGGCCCACCACCAACGGCGCAGACCCGGCCGCCTGGAAGCCCATCATTCGGGGCAACCGCTGGCATCGTTGCTCCTGGTGATATTCACAGAAGCCCATCCAGTAGGCGGTGATGTTCCCGGCATTCCCCACGGGCACACAGAGCCAGTCCGGCGCATCGCCCAGGGCATCCACCACCTCGAAGGCGGCGGTTTTTTGCCCCTGAAGCCGATAGGGGTTCACGGAGTTCACCAGGGTGATCGGATAGTCGTTGGCCATTTGACGCACCAACTCCAACGCCCGATCGAAGTTGCCCCGAATCGCCAGCACCTCAGCGCCGTAGAGCAGGGCTTGGGCCAGCTTGCCCAAGGCCACATAGCCATCGGGAATCAAGACAAAAGCCTTGAGGCCACCCCGGCGGGCATAGGCAGCGGCGGCGGCGGAGGTGTTGCCCGTGCTGGCACAAATCACCGCCTTGGCTCCGGCTTCCTTGGCTTTGGTTACGGCCATGGTCATCCCCCGATCTTTGAAGCTGCCGGTGGGATTCAGACCGTCATATTTCACGTAAACTTTCACGCCACGCCCAATCCGATCGGCCACGGACGGGACGGGAATTAACGGTGTATTACCCTCGTGTAGGGTGACAACGGGCGTGGAGTCGGTAACGGGGAGGTAGCGGCGATAGGTTTCGATCAGGCCGCGCCAGCCTCCCGGGGGCGCTGGAACCTGTGCCGTACTGGCCGTGCGAGGATCAACAATTGAGGCGGATTCGACGACGGGTAAACGAGCGGTCACAGAGCGTCTACAACTCCAACGTGCTTGCAGATTACCCAAACAGTTTAACCTGACAGGCCCGAACGCGGCGACGACGAACCTATCAAAAGCTGGGGTCTAAAAATTGAATCATGGCCGTTGAAATGATGCAAATGGTGATGAAAAGGGTGAGCAAAAGGTGAACAGAATATGGCCTTTCAACTGACGCAGGTGGTTCCTTGGGGGCGATCGTTTGCAGACTATCGGAAAATGTTTTCCCTCACGGGGGAGGATTTGGAGCGATCGATCCTCGACTGTGCCGGTGGGCCGGCCAGCTTTAATGCGACGATGCATCGGTTGGGAAAACGGGTGATTTCCTGCGACCCGATCTATCAGTTTTCGGCGGCGGAAATTGCCCAACGGATTGAGGAAACCTGTCCCAAAATCGTGGCGGGATTGCACGAAAACCACGATTGGTTTGTGTGGTCTGCGGAATTGTCCACGCCGGAAGCTTTGGCGGACTATCGGTTGCAAGCAATGGGGGAATTTTTGGCGGATTTTCCTGCTGGATTGCAAGCACAGCGTTACCAACCATGCTGCTTGCCAAATTTGCCCTTTGGGGATGGGGAGTTTGAGTTGGCGCTCTGCTCCCATTTGCTCTTTACCTATTCCGCTCAATTTTCCCTGGAATTTCATCAGCAATCGATCGTGGAATTAGCCCGGGTGGCGCAGGAAGTGCGGGTGTTTCCGTTGCTGGAAAACTATCAGGTGACCCGATCGCCCCATGTGCAACCCACGATCGATCACTTGGTCGATCGGGGCCTGCGGGTGGAAATTTTGCCCACCACCTACGAATTTCAGCGGGGTGGCCATGAGTTACTGCGAGTTTGGCGCGCACCCTAGCCAGAGCCAACGGGCAAAAACCGCCCTTGATCGTCAGTGCCTGATCGTCAGCGCGATCGAGACTGGCGCGATCGAGGCCAGGGCCAGGAATCAACCACCGGACAAGTTCCCAAAAGCGTGCTATCGATCGGATGATGTGCCACTCCTTGCTTCGTTATCGATGGTTACTGCTTTGGCGCTATTGATCCTGTTCTCGATCGCCCTGCTGCCACCGTTGCTGTCCCTGCGGGCCGTTCGCCGCTATGAAGCCCTGGTGCAAACCACGGTTACCCGGGCCCGCCTGACGACCCGGTCGCCCCGGCCGTCCTTCCCGGGGCCTCAGCCTCCGGAACTGACCCACATTCCGGGCGCGGGCTACGTCATTGGCAATTTGAGCTGTCGGTTCAATGCCCGATCGCCCCAGTTGCGTTGTGCCGTAAATCCCAGTGGCCCCTGTGCGGGTTGCCATTGGTTTGAAGCTACCCCTTAGCAGGCGGTTAATCAGCTAATCAACCAATTAACTAATCAGCCGTTGGAATTGACCAGCGATCGCAAGGGCCGCCCGTGGCCAGAATGTTGCCCGCCCGATCGAACAGGGCCACGGCCACGGCCAAAGGGCGATCGGCGTATTTTTGGGCATAGGCGGCCGATCGCTCACTAATGGCGGCGGCCAGTTGTCCCAAAACGCGCTGGCTCCAGCCCAACCGTTGCAAATCTTGCACCGCTTCGGCCACCGTGCTTTTGGCCAGGATCGATCGCCCCAAGGTGGCATCTCCCCCCGATCGCAGGGCCGCCGCTGCCAAAATTTCCAATTTGCCGTCAGCAATGTGGCTGGAGGTGTTGAAAATGCCCCCAGCTAGCTTCAGCAATTTGCCGTGATATCCCAGCAGCAACACCGATTCTGCTCCCCGCAAGGCCGCTTCCACCAACATGGCCCCAATCCAGTTCCCCACGGGCACAAGGGCGGCGGCGGACAGTCCGAGGCGATCGGCCACCTGCTGTCCGTTGCTGCCAATGCAGAAAATCAGATGGCGATCGTGGGCCAGAACCGCTGCCAGTCGATCGCGCGATGCGTCCAGTTGATCCGTCGCCGTGTGGGGCTGGGAAATGCCACTGGTTCCCAGGAGTGACAGCCCCTGCAAAACCCCAAAAGCCTCGTTAGACGTGCGTTTGGCCAAGTCGCGACCCTCTGGCAAAATCAATCGCACCACCGCCACGCGATCGGGCGGAACCAGGGGCAACAGGTTATGTTCCAGGAGCGATCGGGCAAAGCGATAGATCGCCGGCCCCTCAGCCGTTTGCCCAATTCCCTCGCCTCCTTCCAGCCGGAGCGGCGGGCCTTCGCGATCGACGCGATCGATCAATTGCACCCAAGCCCAAACGGGAGTATTTCTGGTCAGATCCAGGTTATCGCCCGGATCGCTGCGGGTGATGGCCAAGGCGGTGCGCTCATCCAACGGGGCGATCGACTCCAGCGCGATTTCTGCGGTTTGTCCGTCCAACAGATCCAGGGTGACCACCGCCGGGCGATCGCCTTGCAACCGCAACAGGGCCCCCCGGGCCGCCGCTGCCGCAAATACCGGTAAGGTGTAGCCCGATCGCGCCATAGTGCTCCTGAAAATGACTCTAATCCACAGTCATTCGATTGAATTGCGATTGATTATGGATGAAAGGGCGATTAATCAATGCCTATTAATTAATGCCCATTAATCCATAACCGTTAATCAGTTAATCAATGGCCATTGGCGATTTACCCACGATCGCCCCCAGCGTGGCCGCCAAAATATCGGGCGTTTGGCCGCTGGTCGCAAAAATGCTAGCCTCGCCCTGCAATCGATAGGCGGGGTTGGTGGCCAGAATGCCTCGCCCCCCTTGGGCCACGAGGGCGACTTGGGTGGCTCGGCCCATTAGGGCGATCGCCTGGGCCCGCAGTTGCAGTTTTTGGGCATAGGGTTTGTCGATCGGGCGGCCATAGACCTGTTGTCGCAATTGGTCAAACTCCCGGCGCAAGGTGTCGTGGGCAACGGCGATTGTGAGCAGGCGTTTTTCCTGGAACAACACCGTTAGCCGATCGAGGGCCGCTTGGGTGCAACCGAGGGCGAAGTAGACCCCTTGCAGGGCGTTCCGGCGATCGAGTTGCTGAATCCAGTCGATCGGCTTGAGGCCGATCACGGCCGCTTCGGGAATGAGCCAGCGATCGAACGTGACTGCTGCTGTGTGGGTGGCGTTCATGGCTCCCAACACCATGGGCGGCTGCGGCTGAATGTTGCGATCGCCCGATTCCACCGCCGTCAGCGGCACAATGCCGAACAGCACCCCGGCCGCCGTCGGCACAGCCAACACCGCCTCGGGAAAGTGCCCCACCCCGGTCACCCAAGGAGCCGTGCCCGTAATTTCCCAGCCACCGGTCACGGCACGCCCCTCGATCGGAGGATCATCCACCCGCCGCAGATGCGAAAAGGCGATGCCCAATTGTCGATCGCCCCGCGCGATCGCCGGTAAATATTGGGTTTTGAGGTCGTCATTGTCTCCGGAGGCAATCAGCGCCGCTGCGGTTTGGTGCTGGGCTTGCAAAAAGGCCAAAGCACCGGAACAGCGAGCCAGTTGCTCCCGAAACCAACCATATTCCGCTTCATTCAGGCCTTTGCCGCCCCACTCAATGGGCACTTTTAGGGCTAACCACCCCTGTTGCCCCAGCCATTGGAGGGCTGCGGTCAGGGTTTCTGGCTGGCGATCGAGCAAATCGGCCTGGGGCCCCAGGGTGGTCAGCAACTGGGCCGCCGCTTGCTCCAACCAAGGAGGCAAATTGGGCCCGTCCGTCGCGGCCAGCGCCGAGGTCACCGGGTTGGTCTCTGCGTGGTTGGTCTCCGTGTGATTGGTCTCTGCATGGTTGATGACTTCGCCGTTGGTGTCATGAGGGCTGGTGTTGTTGGGGCTGATGTCTTGAGATGGCTCCACCTTGGTCGATCGGGGATGAGTAGTGGTTTACGGCTATTGTGCTACGGCCGGGAGTTTTCGCCCCCTGGCCAGCGGCGTTTGAGCAGCGTTGTCAACGAAATGTTAACTCTAAAGTTAAGGTTTCTTGCACGAACGAGGCCGCCCGAAACGCACCGTGATAACTTTCTTCTCGGTTAGCAAAGCGCCAACCGCCATCAATATCTCCCCACCCATTCGGAACCTTAATTTCGGTCAATTCGCTTGCTGAAATTAACATCGGAAGATCAGTTCAAGATAATCGCAATTTAATCGCAGATTAATCATGAGCGCTTCCTAAAACTGATGGGTAATACCAATTGATTGGTGAACGATTGATCATGAATTTCGTAAATTAATGATCCAACTAGTTGACCGCATCAATTAGAAATTGGTGAGATCTTGAAGACAGTGGCTCCGCTTGCCAACCTGCTTGAATCACGCCGTTTTACTTCTCTGGCAGTAGCGATGTTGACCCACAAAAGCGATGCACCGGTTCGTGAAAGCTTCAGCGATTATGTAGCCGAATTGCAATTGCACATGAGTTTGCAAGCGCGAAACCTGGTTCCTTCATCGGGCCAAGCGGAAGAAAACCGTGATCGCTTGCTGCGAGAAACCCAAGAAACCGTCGAGAAAATGCTATCGCGGCAATTGGGCTAAGGTGCTTTGGTCAAGACATCTTGATCAAGGGGCTTGGTGATTCGCCACCGACAAACCATAACAATCTGAATAAAAACGCTCTTCGGAGTGGTTTTTAAAGCGCAATCAAAACTCAGTTGTTTGTTTTTTCTTTCCTTTTAATTGCTTTTTCAATTCCTTTCTTGAATGCCCGATCGCGCCTTTTTTTAGCGATCACTCTTTTAATTCCGCAAACTACTGTATAACCAAAAGCACGCTCCGATTCTGGGGCGTGCTTTTGGTTTCTGGCCCCCATGAACCTGGGGGGCAATTTTTCCGCTTGCCCGTTTTTGCATCATGACCCTTGCGATTAATTTGAGCTTTGCGATTCCCGAACCAACGGGCTTGGCAACCTACGCGATCGAACTGTTGCCTTATTTGCGATCGCGGGATCCTTTGCTATTTAGCCCCTGGGAAATGGCGGGGTTTCGTAACCAGCTTGTGCCCGCCAACATGACCTCAGATTTAGGCGCAAAGGGTCATCTACGGCGACTGTTTTGGACGCAATTTCGCTTGCCGCAACTGTGCCGTCGATCGGGTGTTGAGCTGCTGTTTTGTCCGGTTCCCGAGGCCCCAATTCAGTTTGGCACTCGGGCCCTGCGCACCCTGGTGATGGTGCATGATTTGATTCCGCTGCGGTTTTTTCCGCCCCGATCGCGCCTGCATCTTTACAGCAAATATTATGTGCGCCGTGTTGCTGAACAGGCCACCCATTTGCTCTGTAATTCCCAGGCTACGGCCGATGATTTGGGCCGTTTTTTCCAAATTCCTGCCCAGAAAATTACTGTCACTCCGTTAGCCCACAACGCCGATCGCTATCGATTTTTAAACCTGCCGCGCCGCCCCTATTTTTTCTATGTGGGGCGCAATGATCCTTACAAAAATTTACCGGGGGCGATCGCGGCCTTTGCCCAATTTTTGCGGGCGGCTCCGGCCAATGATTGGCAATTTTGGATTGCTGGGCCCATGAACCCGCGCTATCAACCGGCCTTGGCGGCCCAAATTGCGGAATTGGGTTTGGGCGATCGGGTGCGCTTTTTAGGGTATGTGCCGATCGAGCAATTACCGGTGTTGCTGAACCAGGCGATCGCGTTGGTTTTTCCCACCCGCTGGGAAGGTTTTGGGATTCCGGCCCTGGAAGCCATGGCCTGCGGTACGCCCGTGATCACCTCCAATCTGGCTTCGTTGCCGGAGGTGACGGGCGATGCGGCGTTGTTGATTGACCCGGAGCAGCCCCGCGCCATTGCCGATGCGATGGTGCAGGTGGCCACCGATGACCGACTTTGGCAGGAGCTACACCAACGCAGCCTCGATCGCGCCAGTCAGTTCAGTTGGGCCAAAACCGCAGCCCAAACTCAGGCCGTTTTGAGGCAATTGTTTTAAGGCAATTTCAGGCCCCTTGAAGGCAAGATGCTGGTAATTACAAAACCAGCGAACCCAAGGTGCTGGAATAGCCACTGGTCTGCGCATTCTTCACCACGCCAAGCGCTCAAACAATTCAGGGGACGATCGCCCGATCGCCCCCTGAATCTGGATGCTGGTTTCCTGAGGAAATTGTAATAAATTGTCCCCAGTGTCCGTTACCCAATCAAGCCAATTGACTTAGCCTATTCAGCGGTGGCCAGCTCTTCCGTGCTGCCCCGGCTGCGGCGGCGGGTCAGGGTGTTAAACAACATTTGCCCGATCGCCTTGATCAAATTGCCTTCCAATTCCATGAACATTTTCATGTTCTTGCCAAACGCATCATTGGCTTCATCCACAATGCGATCGGCCGTGGCTTCATCGATCGGCAATTCGTTCAGTGCTGCCCGATATTGGTTCTTGAAAGCCTTCTCATCAGAGATGGTTTCAAACTCATAGAAAGCCGTTCCCTGGCCATCGGTCAAGTTCATGGCATTCACGGCAATGTTCTTGAGAATTTGCCCACCGGACAAATCACCCAAATAGCGCGTGTAGGAATGGGCCACCAACAGTTCGGGAGCCGTGGCCGACACTTCCCGCACCCGAGCAATGTAGTCTTGGGCGGCGGTCGAAGGCTTCACTTCTTCACGCCAATTGGAGCCGTAATAGTAAGCCAAATCGCGCTCCAGGCTGCTCTTGCGATACAACTCTTGGAAGTTGATCGGCGCAACAACCGGGTGATCTTTGTGCTTCGTCATTTCCTCTTCCATTGCCGTGTAGACAAAGTAGAGGTTGCCCACCAGTTTGCGATAGGAGCTTTTTTCGACTACGCCTTTCAGAAAGCACTTCACGAAGCCGACATTCTCTGCCATGCTGTGTGATTTTTTCGTGCCTTCGCGTAGTTTGGTTGCTAAATTGACGCTCATGTTAAAGAAGTTGAGAAGTCTGCGAATACCAGTTTGCCAATTTTGTGCGGTTCCTGGGCAAAGGCAGCGGGGGAGAAATCCACACCCCCTACCGAACGCGGGCCCCTAAAACAGTTAGGTTGAAAACAGTTAGGTTGCGACGGTTGCCGACACAGGGCAGCACTTAACCACGGCGAAAGACGGCCAAAGCAAAATCCTGTCTCGATCGCTGGGTGACTCGATCGTTAGATTAGCGGGATTTTCTGAACGTTATGGTTAAGAATCATGACAAGCACCAAAATCATCGGGTTTGATCAAATCAATCATTTTCGTATCTCTCCTCGCTTGAATCCCTGACTGTGAGTTTTTGCCTAAACCCCCAGTGCGATCGCCCGCACAATCCCGATCAGGGGAATTTTTGCCTCAATTGCGGTGCTCCCTTGCTGTTGCGGGGACACTACCGCGCCATTCGCCCCCTGGGCCGTGGCGGATTTGCACGTACCTACCTGGGCATCGATCGCGATCGGTTGGATACCCCTTGCGCCATTAAGCAATTTTTGCCCAGTGCCAAGACCCCCGCTGGCCGCGACAAGGCGATTGAGCTGTTCACCCGCGAGGCCCTGCGGCTGCGAGATTTGGGCGACAATCCCCAAATTCCCGCCCTGTTGGGATTTTTTGAAGAAGGGGGCTACCTCTACCTGGTGCAGGAATATATCGCCGGGGAAACCATTGATCGGGAATTGCAACGATCGGGCCCGTTCAGCGAAGCCAAGCTGCTGGCTTTCCTGCGGGATTTGCTGCCCGTGTTGCAATTTGTGCACGATCGCAGCACGATTCACCGAGATCTAAAGCCCTTGAACCTGATTCGTCGTCAGCGGGATCAGCGAATTGTCCCGATCGATTTCGGCGTGGCCAAAGTGCTGGAAGCCAACACCCAAAGCCGCCCCGGCACGAAAATCGGTACGGCTGGCTATGCCCCCGATGAGCAATTGCGCGGCGGCCAGGCCTATCCCGCCAGCGATCTCTACAGCGTGGGAGCGATCTGCGTGTTTCTGCTGACCGGTGTGGAACCGGAGGAGCTATACAACCCCCTGACGGGCCAGTGGCCTTGGCGAGAACAGTTGGCCCAATGGCGAGATGAGCTGTCGGGCAATGGAGATTCGCTAGATGCGTCCCAACGGAAGCACTTGCCGGTGTCTGACTCGGTGAGTGAAGGGTTGGGCTTGGTGCTCGATCGACTCTTGCAACCGGCCGTTGCCGATCGCTACCAAAGCGCTCTGGAAGTGCTGGCGGACTTAGACAACATCATCCGCACCATGCCCCCTTCTCCCTACCGTCGAGAAGAGTCCATGGCGGTCGATCGCGATCGGGCCAAGCGCTTTTGGCTGACTCGAATTGGCACATCTTCCGGCGGCAATTTTTCATAGAACTCGGGCAGTTTGACCTTAATTGTCCAGAGCACTGCCTTTTCGATTTCCAGGTGCGATCGGTAGCGATAAACAAACTTCCAAGCCAACCGATTAGGCAAAAAGATAAAGACCAAAATCTTGGTCAAAATCTTGATTGTGCAATCACGGTTTTCCCGCACAAATTCCCAATTATCGCGCCAAATCCAATAGGCCAAATAGCGCAGGGCCAAAAAAGCGCGGTTGCGGTGAATTCCCCCATCCATCGCCTTATAAAGCAGAAATTTATAGCGATTATTCAGGGTCATTTGCACCAGCTTGCCAAAACGCTTGCGATCGGCTGGATTTTGACTGAGGCGTTGGCACTCTCGGTTAATGATCGCCAAGCTCACCTGCTCCATCTTGATCGCATTGGTGGAGGCAGAACCCCTGACCTGGCGATAGTGTACCTGTAATTTCGGCACACAAATAAACTCATAGGATTCCGCCAAGCGCAACCAAAAATCCCAATCCTCGGCCGGGTGCAGCGATCCTTCGTAGCCTCCCAGTTCAAAATAGGCATCGCGTCGGATCATCGTGTTTGATCCCGACTGCACAATGTCAATCAATAAAATCTGTAAGTAGGTGTTATATTCCGTGTCAATAAAACCCCCGTCACGAATATAATTTCCCTCCTCATCAACCCAATCAATCCAACTGTAAACGGCTCCGGCTTCTGGGTTGGCTTCAAGGGCATTAACCTGATCTTCTACCTTGTCCGATGTCCACAAGTCATCCGCATCAATAAAGGTTAGATATCGCCCTCGGGACACCATGGCTCCATGATTGCGGGCAGCGGCCACACCAGCATTTTCCTGTTCAATCAGCTTCAGGCGGGGGTCTGTGAATTGCCGCACCACGTCGGAGGTGTTGTCGGTGGAACCATCGTTTACAACGATCACTTCGATGTCCCGCAAAGTCTGATTCAGGACGGATTCGATCGTTTCAGCAATGGTTTTTGCCCCGTTATAGGCGGGAATAATAATCGATGCAGTGGGGACGGCATTCATGGGTGGGGCCATCAGAAATCAACTAAACCGGGAAGAAATCGTGCCTTGAGCATAGCCTCAGGCTTGGGGCTGCTGGTAGATCTGGTAGATCTGATTGTCTTCCCCATTTCTGAAGTTCACGCGGAATTGGCCCAATCCGCCTAAAACGCAATTCGTGATTGTTTTCGATCGGGTTTTTGATGGGTCACGATCGGGGCATGGAGGAAGCCGCAAGAACCGCAACGGGCTGGGTCAAGCGCTGAATAAGCTCGGGATGCGCTGAACTTGCTGAATAGGCTGAATTTACTGAATGGGTTGAGGCAACCCCTAGGAACCACAGCGGGCCCGATCGGCTGCGAGGCGCTCTTTCAGCTTCGGGGTGAGGCCAGTGGTGGCGTTGCTCCAGAGGCGATCGAACTCCCGCTGAAACAGGGTCGCCACGATCGGGTGCTTGACCACCAACAGGGTTTCATCATTGAGGCGATCGGCCGCCGCCGACCAGTTGTGAGAACCGGTCACCACCGTTTGCCCATCCACCAAGCCAAATTTGTGGTGCAGCAGGTCACCCATGGGCAACTCCGGGGAACCAACGGTGGTGATCGGCGGGTTCCAAGGCCGCTGATTGGGTTCCAGTTCACAGGTTCTGCGGCGCAGGGTCACCCCCAACAGATCCAGCGCTTCGCTATAGTCCCGCGCCAAAAAGCTGGGATCCACCAACACACGCACTTTGGCTCCTTGGCGGTGGGCGGTTTCCATGGCATCCGCGATCGCCTGCTCAGAAAAGACAAACAGGGCCACATCGATCGATCGGGTGGCTGGGCCCACGGTGGCCGCAATCACTCCGTTGGTGCGTTCAGCAAAGGGAACGGCGGTTTTCATGGGTGAAAACTGAATGCCAATGGTGGCATCACCCACTTGGGTCGATCGCAGGGGGCGCAGGGGCTTGTTTGTGCCAAAGCGGCTGTCGGGCTGGCCGCCCGGCCCATCTCCCCACATCAGCCCAAATTCCTCCAACAGCCAACCGGCTACCACGGGGCTGTCAATTTCCAACAGATTATTGGGATTGCCACGACTGGCGGGCCGGCCCATGTCGCCATGGACATCGCTGAGGGTGAAGTTTGCGGAGGTGATGATCGATCGATTGCCGTCCACCACGATGAACTTGTGGTGCATCAGGCCCGATCCCTTAGACCCATCGGCGGTGTCGTCGAGGGTGGGCACGCCGGCCTGGGCCAACATCACCATGGCATCGGTTGCCAGCACCTCCGCCTCGCTGACGGTTCCATCGCCGTTGCGATCGCCCAGCCGGAAATAATCTTCAATGCGCGATCGCTCCCGATCGCTCAGTTGCGCCAACTCCTCCGGGCTGTAGCTGCTCCAGGGACGGCTGGCGCTGTTTTCCAAAATTACCCGGACTTGCAGGCCGGCCCGGTGGCGATCGACCAGTGCTTGGGCCAACCGAGGCAAGCGCAATTCCTGCACGGCCACCACCACGGTCGATCGGGCACTTGCGACCAACTGCACCATTCGCCCTTCGAGGTCATCGCCCGATCGCTCAATGCCCCGGTAGGGATCGCGATATTGGCTAGCAGGATTGTGATTAAAAAATGCCCGCACGGGGCCCGGTTGGGCGATCGGGGAAGGACGACTTTCGGCGGAACCGGCTGAGTTGTTGAATTCAGCGACCGGCGGCAAGGATCCCCCTTGAAACTGAGGGCCCGCCGACCCGCAACCCCACAGGGCGATCGCACCCAAAAGGCTAAACGTCCAAAGACTCGCCCAGGATTTCAACCGCCCGATCGCCCATCCGTTCGTTTCCATCACCCCGATCGCCCGTTGAACGGCAACTAGTCCACAACAACTGTTGAGCTGTTGAGCAACTCGTCCAGTCAAAGTTGAGCCACACGAGTTGAGCCAAATCAAGCCAACTTGAATTCAGTCAACTTAAGCAGTTACAGCCTTTACCTAGAATTATTGGCACGCCATATTACAGATGCCATGAAGCAACGGTTTGGTGGGCAATGCCCACCCTACGGGCAACTGTGCTTAGTAATCGGGGTAAGGGCTGTAAGTCAACCTGAATTTAGCCAACCTGAATTCAGTCAACTTGGATTCAGCCAACCTGAATTCAGCCAACTTGAATTAGGCCAGGTTAACTGCGCAATTACTGGTAAGCAGCCACGCACTTGTCAACCAGCGCCGCCACCTTGTCCGCCTCTTGCCAACCGAGAATTTCCGTCACCTTCTTTTCCAGGTTCTTGTAGGTGCGGAAGAATTCAGCAATTTCTTCCAAGCGGTGGGGGTGAATGTCCTTCAGGGAGTTCACACCGGCATAGCGGGGATCCGCAGCGGGAACACAAAGGATCTTTTCGTCCCGATCGCCCCCATCCACCATTTCCAAGAAGCCGATCGGGCGTGCGGCAATCACGCAACCGGGGAAGGTCGGCTCATCCATAATCACCATCCCATCGAGGGGATCGCCATCATCCGCCAAGGTGTTGGGAATAAAGCCATAGTCAAACGGATAGCGCACCGAGGCATACAACACCCGATCGAGGGCGAAGGCTTGCATATCCTTATCGAACTCGTATTTGTTCTTGCTGCCACCGGGAATTTCCACCAGCACGTTCACAATTCCGGGCTTCGGTTGGGCAGGAATGCGCGACAGATCCATGGTCTCGATCCTAAAAGCTTGCTTGAATACTTGCTTGCGCCAGAGCAAACTCCAGTCGATCGCGCCCGATCGTCCATCATCATTGACTCCCTGCAATGGCTGGATTGGGGCCCAGCTTCTTAACCCTCAGGCAATCGAGGGTTGGGCATCGATCCTGACAGACACCGGGCGCGATCGGAGCGCCCCTTTTGGCCCTCCAATAATTGCATGGAGCGCGACCCCAGGGGTAGCAACCGGCGATCGGGCGGCGGAATTGGTCGCTCAGAACGATCGACACTCAGGATCCTGAGCACTGCGAATCTGTCCAGTTTGCGAACCTGTCCAGTTTGCGAATCTATTTTGCAAATCTATCCAGTTTGCGAATCTATCCAGGGCCCAAAGCTCGCTTGAGCGATTAAGGCATCGGCTGTTCCGCACGGAAGACCGCTGGTGTTGGCAGGGCAGTGGAGGGCATCGCATCCCAATTGGAATAAACCACCGCCATCCAAGGCAAGGTCAGGGTTAACAGGGCGATCGTCGTTCCCAAACAGCGGGCCCAAACCGCCGAAGGGGGTTCCGTCAACATCGCCGGACGCGACAACAGAACGGGGGACGGAGGATCGTTAGATTTTGAGGCTGAGTTTAGGACAGAGGCTGAGGCTGAATTTTGGGGCGATTTTAGGGTGCGATTGGATGGAGAACGGAGGGGGAAGGCAGAATGCAAAAGCGGTTCGAGCGGACGACTACTACCGTCACTATCCATAGGGAAGTCTGAAATCAGCAATCGGATCTCCGCTGAATAAACCAGCGATCGGGGGCTGGGGTTGGCCGTGGCTGCGGGTCGATCGGGCAGAAAACCCACCCCTCACAACCCAGCTCGGGCCGCCACCAGCTCGATGGGCGATCGATTCATTCAGTCAAATCGGGCCGCCGGGAGACACCGTGCCGATCATCGTAGCAAGTCCCCGGGCTGGGTTGGTGTTGGGAACTTGACCAAACCTACAATCCAGCAATTTGGGTGAGGGAAATTTCTCCCCGCAAAATTCCCACCACCAACACCAACGCCAAACAGCCCACAAAGGACAGGCCCAGCGTAAACAGGGCAAACAGTTCCCCACCGGACAGGGGGCGATCGGTCGGATCCAAGTACAAATTGGAAGACTCGAAGGAACTGGGGGGCTGCAAATTTTGCCAGGGCTGCACCACCGTCCAGCGGGAATAGCCGATCGAGAGGTCATATTGCTCCCGGCGATCGGGATTGCTCAACACCGCATAGGCCTGGTTCAACTCTTGAAATTTGACCGTGGCGATCGGGAGCGGCAACTCGGTTGTGTCCGGGTGATAAGCCTTGCTCAGTTCGCGATATTGCCGCCGAATTTCAATCACATCCGCCGAGGGATGCAGCCCCAAAAGGTCGTAGTAGGTCATTTTGGGATCAAGAGAGCCAGACTGTGCCGTTCGATCGCCTGCCATAGTTGACGAACCCAATTTTGATGAACCCAATGCTGAATCAGGGTTAATCAACGGTCAATAGCCGCTAACCAAGATTCCGGTTTGATCGGTTTCCTGATTGTACTGTGATGGCCTCTCCGCCATTGCTGCGGTGGCGCTGCGGTGGCGCTGCGGTGGTGCTGTGTTGAGCGGTTAACGGGTTGCCGCTCCCAGCACCGTTTTGCCGCCCAGGTAGGGTTGCAGGGCTTCCGGCACGGCGATCGACCCATCCGGTTGTTGGTAATTTTCCAAAATTGCCGCCATCGTTCGGCCCACAGCCAGCCCGGAACCATTGAGGGTGTGCAGGAATTGGGTTCCCTTTTTGCCCGCCTCCTTAAACCGCAAATTCCCCCGACGGGCTTGGAAATCGCCACAGTTCGAGCAACTGGAAATTTCTCGATATTTGTTTTGGGAGGGCAGCCAAACTTCCAAGTCGTAGCACTTTTGGGCCGAGAAACCCATGTCTCCCGTGCAAAGTTGCAACACCCGATAGGGCAGCTTCAGGGCCTGCAACACGCCCTCTGCATCCTGGAGCAATTGTTGGTGTTCTGCCTCCGAGGTTTCCGGCGACACAAACTTAAACAGCTCCACTTTGTTGAACTGGTGCAACCGAATGAGTCCGCGAGTGTCGCGCCCATAGCTGCCGGCTTCGCGCCGAAAACAGGGCGTGTAGGCGCAGTGGTAAATCGGCAACTGATCATCGGTCAAGATTTCATCGCGGTAAAGGCTGGTGACCGGCACTTCAGCGGTGGGCGCGAGCCACAGATCATCGCGATCGCACTTGAAACTTTCCTCCGCAAACTTGGGCAACTGGCCCGAGGCGGTTAACGAGGCGGAGTTAATCAGGATGGGGGGCAACACTTCCTGATAACCGGCGGCAATGTGGCGATCGAGCATGAAGCTAATCAACGCTCGCTCCAGGGCGGCCCCTTCACCAATCAACGCCACAAATCGGCTTTGGGCAATGCGGGTGGCCCGTTCAAAGTTCAACCAACCCAACTTTTCGCCAATTTCGTAGTGGGGCAAAATGTCCGATCGCGTGGGGATCAGTGCCTCGCCCCACCGCCGAATTTCCACGTTGTCGTCCTCATCCTTCCCGATCGGGGTGGTGGGGTCGGGCAAGTTGGGAATGGTCATCAGGGCGCTTTCAATTTGCGCTTTCAAGTCCCGTTCCTGGGGTTCCAGCTCTGCCAATTGGGCCTTCAGTTGGTTGCCTTCTTCCTTCAGGGCCGCCACTGCTGCCCCCTGGGGATCGGCCCCTTGCTTCATCTTTTGGCCCACCAGTTTGCCAATTTCGTTGCTGCGGGCCTGGAGATCATTGCGCCGCTGTTCCAAGTCACGCACTGCCCGATCGAGTTCCAAAATCGGAGCAATGTCGTATTGGCCACGGTGGTTCAGGCGTGCTTGGACATCATCAGGATTCGCACGCAGTAGCTTCAGGTCTAGCACGATCGATGGGGGCTGTTTTCAGTAATATCTTGAGGTGCAACCATTCTATCGGCTGGTTTACCCTTGCTCGATCGCCCCGGCCCATTTCTCGTTGCCTTGGGTTAATTAACCGCTGGCCCTGTTGGCATGAACGCTATCTGTTGATTCAACTGATTCAACCCAACCCTGTCTATGGATTACGAAACCGCCCGCGGCTTTTTGATTGGCCAAGGCAACGCGAGTTCTGAAAATGCCGATGCATTTTTGAATCGGCTGAAGGCAGGCAAACCCCCAATTCCCGGACAAGTTACCTCCATTCTGTTGGCCCTGAAAATGGTCTACAACGCTTTGGAAGGAACCCCCAGCCTCAGCCGGGAACTGGCCGGGCCGCTCTATCGGATTGCGGTAGAAAGTCGCGAGGCCTATGAACAGGGCGATCGACAGGGGGTGAACTGGCCGCCGCTGTTGGATGAAGACTTGGAGCGGATCGCGCGGGCCGCAGGCAGCATCTTTGCCGGAAGCTGGCAAGATTAGAACTTCATCAGTCTTTCAACATTTCAACATCAGCATTTCATCAGCATTTCAAGAGCACAAGATTGCCGCATGACTGAGGGGAACCGTTGGGGCATCGCCATCCACACCGCCAGCGCCCAGTTGGGATTGGCTAAGGGAGACTCGCCCCGTGACATGGTGGGGCGGGTTTGGGAACTGGGCACAAAACTATCCAGCGATTTTCACGATCGACTGTCGGAGTTTGTGTATCCCCTGCCTTGGTCGGCGGTGCAGCTTTTGGCGGTGGCGATCGGCCCCGGCGGCTTCACCAGCACCCGCATTGGCGTGGTGGCGGCCCGCACCCTTGCGCAACAGTTGGATCTCCCGCTGTTTGGCTATTCCACCCTGGCGGCGGCGGCCTGGCGACAGCGCCAACGGGCCCAACCGGGTGAATGGCTGGCGGTGCAAATGCCGGCCCGACGAGGAGAATGGCATGGGGGCATTTATGAGGTTACGGCGGCGGGCTTGGTGACCCATTTGAGCGATCGGGTCTTGGCTCCGGAACAGTGGGAAACCACGATCGCCCAGCAACCGGCTCCCTGTGTGATCGTGACGGCGGAGGCAGATTTGGGCCAAGACGCGATCGCCCTCTTGCAACTGGCCCAACAGGATTGGGCAAAGGACGTTCGGCCCCATTGGTCTACGGTATTGCCGCACTATGGCCAACATCCGGTCGATCGATAGGGCGATCAACCGCAATTTCAGCGCCATCGATCGGCTCAAATAAACGGCCCAACTTCATCAGCTAGAACCAATCAGCAGCTCCAGCCCATCAGCACAACCGCAGACAGACCCATGGCCAATCGATCGAGCCAGTTTTCGCGCCTTCCTTGGGGCGATCGCCTCCGCCAAGCCGGGCGATCGGTGGGCAAACTGTTCCGCTCGATCGGGTTGATCGCGTTGATTGGTTGCTTAATCAGCGGGCTTTGGGGCAGCGCCTTGATCCCCGCCTGGGCCGCCACGGAACCGATCCCGCTGGCCGCGCCCGGGCCAGCCGCCCCGATTTCACCGGATGCCAGCGCCGTGCCGGCCGAAAAGGTGACCCAATTCGTGCGGGCCTATTTGCAAGTGCTGGCCCTGTTGGAGCGGCGGGAAGGAGAGCTGCGCCAAGCGGAAACCGAACCGGAAGCCAGCCGCTTGGAGCAGGAAATTGAGCTGGAGGCTTTCGAGGCGATCGAGCAGGCGGGTTTGAAGCCCCAGGAATATGTGCAACTCCTGAGCTTGGCGAACAACGATCCCGATTTTGGAGAACGAATTGCAGCCCGGCTTCAGGAATTGGAAGCTGAACCCCGTTGAAATCAGCGATCTAGGCGATCTAAGCGACCTAAGTGATCTATCTGTTGCGTCAGTCCTGATGAAGCGATCGAGCCAACAACCGATCAATCGGGCGATTCGAGCGGGTGATTCAAGCGAGCGATTCAAGCGGGCGATTAAGCCGCCGCTTCCACACAATTCAACAGCGCCGCCAAGGACTGTTCCGCCACTGCCAAATCGTAGGGAAAGGGTGGTTTCATGGGTCGGTAGTCAAGGCGATGGGCTGCTCCGTGACGCACCACAGCATTCACCACCAAACAGGGATCTTGGCTGAAGTTCAAAGCACCATGGGGCACACCGGGCGGAATGGTTAAAACCACCGGCACACGATCGCTCAAAGGAATGTATTGATAGCGACGATTTTGCAACACCACCATCACAAAACTGCCCCGCACCACCAACAATTGATCGGTCTGAAACCGATGCACAAATAAATCATCCCGCGCCATGGCTGGCACTTGCACCAACATTGTTTCATGGCAGGATTGGGGCGTGTAAAACTCTGCCATTCCCGACTTCATGGAGTCGAGCCGCTTCACTTGGATTGTTTGAGAAAGTCCCATGATCTATACCTCAAGAGCATTTGAGCGATCGATCACAATGGCGCTGGCGGTTAGTCTAACGCATTTTTTAAAAAGTCGTGGGAACTGGTTTTTGCTGGCTAATTTTTAGTTTTTTGATCTTTTTGATACAAAATTTCCATTGACCCCAAGATTTTTCAGCAAAATTCTTAGGCGAAACTTTCCAGTTAAATGCCAACACAGGCTCTGGGTCAAAGCTCAAGATTCGCGCCCCCCAAAAGGTCAGCAAAGGTATGACATAAGCCACGCAATGGTAAACATCGGGGAGCAATTGATCGCGATTGATTCTGAAGGTTTTCTAAAAAGTCTGCTGAAGATTCTGGAGCGTTTTTGGGAGTGATCGATGGCAAACCCCAAGCCTAGCTGTCAGTATTGGAAGGTTTCCAATCCGGCGCAATTGATACAGTCTCCGAGAACGGGTTATCGTACAAATTAATCGCGCCGCCGCCGTTGAGGCTGCCCCCTAAAAACCGTGTTTGCGAAATCTCGTCAGTCGCCATTTCGATCGCCCCATGACACCGATCGCTCCAACGCCGAGGCCACCGACTCCCCGGCCCCGCCCGATCGCCTCCATCGCCTTTGTCGTCCCTTGGCGACCTATGCCTTGCGCGGCCTGGCGATTCATCAGGATCAGGTGCTGGCCTTGGATGCGGCCCGGGGCCATCTGCTGCTGGTGGACTTGGCAACCGACTGCACTGAAGTTCTGAATGTTTATCAGGTTGGGGATTTTCTGGATGCGATCGGGCTGGCCATTGGGCCGCCTTTGGCCGGAGCTGATGTGCCCTCGGTCTGGTTCACGCGCGATCGGGAAGTGCTCGCCTGCAATTGGGGCCAGTGGGAACCCAAACCCATGTACACCCTGCCCGAGTGGGTGGAAGGGGTGGCGATTTATCGATCGACCCTATACGTGTCCTCCCAGCGATCGGGCTGTATCTATGTGCTGGATTTGAACACAGGACGTGAAATTACCCGGTTCTATGCCCCCGGGATTGGGGTAGAAAATTTGGTGGCAAGGGGCGAAGAACTTTGGGTGTGCGATCGCCTGGAGCAAACGGTTTATTGTCTCGATCGGGCGACGGGGCTGGTGAATTTCAGCGTCCTGACTCCCTACGAATCGCCCACGGCTTTGGCTTTTGATCAAGCGGGAACCCTTTGGGTGGCCTACTCGGGCGAAGAACCCTACATCCGCGACAACCCCAACGATCCGGAACCCCTGCAAGTGGCGTTCCGCGATCGGGTGACGATCGGCCCCCTGGACTATGGCTTTTATCCCGATCGGGGCTATGCCCTCTCCAACGGCTACCGGATTGAGATGTTCTATGTGGAAGAACTGTCACCCTTGGAAGGGGTAGATTTCAGTCTGCTGAAGGATTTGGAGTGGCGCATCTCCTTGCCGGCCAACACCGATCGGCAAACGGTGCAAAGCGTCGAACCCGTGGGGATGCCCTTTGAAATTGAACTGTTGCCTGACGGTCAGCAGGTGGCGGTCTTCAAATTTGGCTCGATCGAGCGGGGTGAAGGGCGGCTGTTTGGTTGGAAAGCGATCATCGATGTGCGGGGCATTCGCTACCAACTCACGCCGCCGGATGTGGAACGGTTGCCCTCCCTGGCGGACTGCCAATTGCCCGCAGACTACACCGAAAAATATTTAGTTGATAACGACAATTTGGCGATGGATCAGCCTTCGGTGCGGGCGGCGGCCCGCGAGGCGATCGGCACCGAAACCAACTTGCTGCGGCAAATGTTGGCCATTCGGAACTATGTGTACGATCGCCTGGGTTATCGGATTCGTCGCAGCATTGAACCGCCCGATGCGGTGCTCGATCGCGGTTATGGCTGTTGCGGTGAATATGTGGGCGTGTTGCTGGCCCTGTCTCGGCTGAATGGCATCGCCACCCGCACCGTAGGTCGTTACAAGTGCCCACAACCGGCCGATCGCACCCAAGTGGCGCTCTATCCCGACTACAACCACGTTTGGCTAGAGTTCTTCATTCCCGGGTTCGGCTGGGTGCCCATGGAGTCCAACCCCGACGACATCCAAGAGGGCGGCCCCTATCCCACTCGCTATTTCATGGCCCTGCCTTGGAACCATGTGGAAATTGCCAAGGGATCTCGATTCCAAGGAATCCAGTTGGGCGGGCAACCCTTGGCGGAATTGTCGGATCTGAAGGTGGGTGATTTGGCGCTCAACCATGTGCGGTTCCGAATTTTGGAGGAGCTGGATCCACTCGATCGCCCCTAAAGTTCACGGCATCCGCGAGATCTCGTGTAGATCTCATGGGGATAGATCTACACGAGATCTGCATCGGATCCACAGGTTCCATTTTTGCGCTGATACTTGCAAGTGATTGGCAAGAAGCAAGCGAACGTCATAGGATGACCTGTGGCTGACCTTGCCCTTTGCCTTGTGGATTGCCCGACCATGACCGACGCTGCCGCCCGTTTGGATTTGGCCATTTTGCATTTAGACTGCGTAACCCGTCGCTATCAAACCGGGCCGGCTGCGGTCGATCGGGTAACGCTGACCCTGATGCAGGGCGAACTTCTGGCATTGTTGGGCCCCTCCGGCTGCGGCAAAACCACCTTGCTGCGACTCATTGCCGGGTTGGAAATGCCGAATGAGGGGGCGATCGTGCTGTCAGGGCGGCCCGTGGCGGGGCCGGGCGGTTGGGTTCCGCCGGAGCGCCGCCAACTGGGCATGGTCTTTCAGGATTACGCCCTGTTTCCCCACCTGACCGTGGCCCAAAATGTCGGCTTTGGGCTAGATCGATTGCGGAAACAGGCTCCCCAGGCATTACACGATCGGGTGGCCGAGGCGATCGCCCTGGTGGGATTAGAAGGCCTGGAAAAACGCTATCCCCACGAACTGTCGGGCGGCCAACAGCAACGGGTGGCCCTGGCTCGATCGATCGCCCCGCAACCGTCCTTGATTCTGTTGGATGAGCCGCTGAGTAATTTGGATGCCCGGGTGCGCCAACGGTTGCGCCAGGAAGTGCGAGCCATTTTGAAACGAGCCGGGGCCGCCGCCGTTTTTGTCACCCATGATCGGGAAGAGGCCATGGCGATCGCCGATCGGGTGGCCGTGATGCGTCGGGGTCAAATCGAGCAAATCGACAGCCCTGAAGGTCTCTATTGGGAGCCTGATTCCCGGTTTGTGGCCGGGTTTGTGGCAGAAACGAACTTCCTGATCGCTACCCGATCGGCCCAAGGTTGGCAAACGGAATTGGGGCTAATTTTGCCGGAACAACTGGGCAACGATCCCCCGGGCGATCGGGTGGAGCTGGCGATTCGCCAAACGGATGTGACCCTGGAAGCCGATCCCCAAGGCCACGGCCAATTGCTGGAGCGCCAATTCCTAGGACGGGAATATGTTTACCTGGTGCAATTGCCCAGCGGTGAGCGGTTGCAAGTGGTCACAGACTGGCGGTGCAAGCTGGAACCGGGCGATCGGGTGCATCTCAAAATCACCAGCCCCCGATTGCGGGCCTTCCCGATCGGCCCAGACTAATCCCGCTTCGCAACTCACGCGATTCAGCCAACCTAGGCCGCTTGGGAGGGTTGATCGATCGGGGAGACTTTGTGTTGGTCGATCGCAGCCTTGCATTGGTCGATCGAACCCCGATCGCGCAGTTGGGCCACCAAAGCACCATAGGCCCGCTCATTTTGTTGCAGCAGCGTCTTGGCTCGCAAAATCGACAAATTCATTTGGGCGGTGGCATTGGGGCGGTTGCCTTGGCCCTGGGTGCTGAGTTGGGCCCAAAGGCTCAGGAGTTTTTGGCGATCATCACTGCCGCCTTCCGCGTTGCCATAAACCAACTGTTCAGCAGCAATGCCCGCCATCCAAACGGTGGCGTAGTGGCTGAGAATGCGGGCCGGCACTTCACCGCGATCGAGCCATTGGGCCAGTTCCTGATCGGCAAATTGCACCCCACCGGAACCGGGATAGCCCTGTTGGAACGCTTCCCAAGCATTGAGGGCATAGCCAGAAACGGGAATTTCCAACAAGTGGGCCACCAAAAAATGGCCCGCCTCGTGGTGCAAAATGCGATCGCGGTGGGCCGTCGATCGGTTGGCAAACCAGTCCACCAGCAACGTGCCGCCCCGACCTTGCCACCCAAAGCGATCGACCGCCGCCAATCCCAAAAAGCCAGCGGTGAACAGGGCTGGCACTTCCGCCGGGAGGGCAATCAAGGGGCCAAACAGGCTAGACAAGGTGACCACAAACACCCCGATCGCAACCAGATTGAGCGTGATGTTTCCCATAGCGGCGGTGGCAAAGCGGCCAAAAACGGTATAAAGAACAGTATTTGTAGCTTAATAGTTTTTTCATAGAAACCCCTATCATGAGCGGAATTCCCCAGGATTTAGCCGAGGCGATCGCCCAAGCCCGCAGTGCCACCCTTGCCGCTTTGGATGAGGGGCTAACGCTCATTCAGGTGGAATTGGTTTTGCCGGAGCTGAAAGTGATGCCCGTGGCGGAAAGTTTCCTCGCGGCCTTGGAACCCTGGGGCGATCGGCTCAAAATCTTTTTTCCCGATGCGGGGGCGGCCGCCTTGGCTCGGCGCGATTGGGGCGATCGCCCTTTTCGGATCACCGATGTGGGATCGGGGCGCACTCCCATGACCGGCAAGGTGCAACCGGAGGATGGCATCTTTTTGTTCATTGAACCGTCGGCCGTGGAAGTGACTCAGGTGGAGCAACTGTGCCAAGAGGCGGGCGATCGACCCGTGATTTTCCTGAATCCTCGGATGGAAGACCTGGCGATCATTGGCATTGGCTATGCGGGCCGGCAACTGCGCGATCGGTTCTTAAACCGAATTGTCACGGCCTATTATCTGCGCCCCATTGAAGGAGCAGCCGTGCGCCGGGCTTTCCCGGGCCAGTGGGAAGTGTGGCTGGAACCCGCTGACGAGAATGCTGATTATCAATTGGTGGCCACCCGTCCCCAACGGCCCGCTGGCGAGGCCTTGGATGAAATCTTGCTGCAAGCCACTGGCGGTGAGGACACCAACAGCCCCAACGCGGCCGTGAATGCGGCGGCCCAGCGCCAAGGCTTCCTGGGGCAATTGCAAAATTTCCTGAAGGCCCTCAGCAACTAGACCTTCCGCAGTTCGGGCTTTTGCCATTGGGTTAATCAACGAACTGAAGATGAGGGGAACGGGAAGCGGGTTTGAACACAAGCCATCGGTTCGATCGAGTCCGGCCGCGATGGCTGATTCTTCTAACCCCAACCCACCCGGACAAGGGGTTTAAACCCCTTGTCCCCACGATCGATCTGCCCCCTGCGATCGAACAACGGCAGCTCGATCGGTTGGATCGGCTCGATCAGCTACATTCGTCACCGTAACTTGTGACGATTCTCACGGGCGATCGTGGATCAGGTATTAAGCGGTCAAAACCCGATGGCGCTAAGCTGTAAGTCGAATTAACGGCGGTCTGCGAAAAAATCCCCCATCAGATCGCGATCGTGAACTGGCATGTTGGGGCGATCGCACGTCAAGATAATAGGTATGGATGCGACTTCAGCGACTCGAAAAATTGTCATTGGTGATGTCCACGGACAATACGATGGCTTAATGCACTTGTTGGGCTTGATTGCACCTGGCCAGGATGATCAGCTCTGCTTTGTGGGTGATTTAATCGATCGCGGCCCCAAAAGTGCCCAGGTGGTGGATTTCGTGATGCATAGCCCCTACCAATGCTTGCTGGGGAATCACGAACGCATGTTGCTGGACATTTTGCACGAGGGTCAAGTGCTGCAACAACCGCTGCAAGCCTGGCTCTTCAGCGGTGGACAAATGACCCTGGTGAGCTACCAAGATTTTTATGGCGAGCCGGGAATTCCCCACGCGCACTTTGACTGGATGCGATCGCTCCCCCTCTACGTTGATTGGGGTGACTATTGGATTGTCCATGCGGGGGTGGATCCCACTTTGCCCCTAGATGTGCAAGGCATTCAGCAATTTTGTTGGATCCGTGACTCGTTCCACAGCTTCCCCCAGCCCTACTTCAACGACAAAACGATCGTGACGGGCCACACCATCACCTTCACGCTCCCGGGCATTGAACCGGGGCAATTGGCTCGGGGGCCCGGCTGGCTGGACATTGACACCGGAGCCTATCACCCCCGCAGCGGTTGGTTGACGGGCGTTGACCTCACTCAGCAAATGGTCTACCAGGTCAATATTTATCGCAGTGAAACCCGAATTCGGCCCCTGGCGGAAGCGACAATCTCGATCATGCCAGAGGCCGTGGTGGGTCGATTCTAGGGGCGATCGCCTGTTTTCAGTGCTCGTTTTCAGTGCCCGTTTTTAGCGCCTGGCCGTTAGCGCAGGGCCGATCGCACAAATCCTTGATATTCCGCATTGTCCAGCCCCATGCCATTGCTGCCATTGGGGCCAATCAGTTGCAGCAATCGCGCCACCCGTTCATCACTGTTGGGGTGGGTGCTGAGGATGGCAGGCGGTTCCCGCCGACTACGAAGTTTTTGTAAAAAGCTGGGCAACCCGATCGGGGCATATTGGGCCCGTTGCAGCAGGGTTACCCCCACTTGATCGGACTCAAATTCCGCTTGGCGACTGCGGGGCAAATTTAACGCCAACTCCACACCCAGGCTGGTGGCCCGGCGGCGATCGAGACCCGTGGCGCTCAAAATTCCGTCCGACAGGGCCCGGCTCCGCAGGTTTTTAACCACATGGCGCTCGGTGATGTGGCCAATTTCGTGGGCCATCACGCCAGCGAGTTCCGCTTCGTTTTCGGCCGCAACCATCAGCCCCAAATTGACATAAACAAAACCGCCCATGGTGGCAAAGGCGTTGATATCGCGGCTGTTGACCACCCGAAAGGTGTAGGGAATGTTGGGGCGGCTGCTGACGGCGGCGAGGCGCTGCCCGATCGAGTCCACCAGCCGATTGAGGGGACTGTTATTCACCAATCGCAATTGGCGGCTCAGTTCCCGATCGATCTGTCGCCCTAAATCCACTTCTTGGGCATCGGAAAGATTCGAGAGTTGATAAACTTCAAAGCCGCGTCGGAGCAGGTCTAACCAATCGACCGCTTGGACGATCGGTGGCGTGCTGAGGGTGGTGATCACGGCCGCACAAAGGGCCAGCAAACCGTAAATCCAGCGGCGCGATCGCCCGGAGGTGAGGAAAGTCATAGCTTCAGTTCCTTTGCCGATCCCTTTTCCCATCTATCATTGACCGGGATGCCTCAAAACTGCGGGATTCGATCGGCCACTGACACGATCGACCAATCCTGAACTAGGCTGCTCTGAATGACGGAATTTCCCATTCTCAAGATCCAACGACGCTGTACTTTGGAGATAGAAATCAGCAGGGGTGCATTAGCGGTCGAAATTGCCCAAATTCAACCATTCCCGTCGCCAACATTTTCCACCTTCAGCATTTCCAGCATTCTTCAGCATTTCCAACATTCTTCAGCATTGAAAATTCCCAGAATTCAGCATTTCCAGGATTTAGCATTTCCAACACAAGGGTTAACCAACAGCTAGGCAAGGATTGAGGTATTGGCGTGGAAACAGCGGAGCAAGCAAATCAGCAGGTGAACCCAATCCAAATCACCTATCCTGAGAAAACGGTGCATCGAGCCGCGCGTGCTGTCCGTTGTGCGCCGTTTGGGGTGAAGTTCTACGAGTCCATGCGCAGTCGCAGTGTGGCGATCGCGGAGTTGGTGGGTGTGGCGGCTGTGCAACAATCAATGACCCGATCGCCCTTGGGCGAGTTGGCCGCAGAAAACGAACTGATGTGGCTAATTCAGGTGGGGATGTTACGACGGGAGGTTGATGGTCAAGGTTTGACCGATCGATTCCGGCTCACGCCCCTGGGGTTTTTGTTGCTCGATCGGTGGCAGGCGAACCCCGCCGCCTGGACTCAGGGCCGATGGGGCGATCGCCTGCGGAATGGTCTGTGGCGCTGGGGACGATGGCCGCTCTAAGTTTCGGTCTCTCGTGATCATTGCTCAGTTTCAGCTTCCAGTTCTGTCGCCCGGCTTCGGCCCGGATTTCGACGCGAACTTCGGCATGAATCCTTCCCCGCCGTGGTGAAGGCTCTTGCCCCTTAAAACATTTCAGTAATCGCAGTATTTGGGATAACCGATCGTTTATCGGTTCCGAAGTTGAAGTTTATGGACACACAGGCTCTCAAAGCAATTTTGCTGATCGGCACAGGTAACGCGGCCGGGAAGTCGCTGTTGGCTTCGGCGCTCGGTCGGCTGCTGTATCGACGGGGCCTGAAGGTGGCTCCCTTCCAAGCCCAAAGCACCTCCTCGATGCTCTACACCACCAACCAAGGGGAACAAATCGCCTATTTCCAGGCGGTGCAAGCCTGGGCGGCCCGCACGGAACCCCAAGCGGATTTCAATCCCCGCTGTTCCGGTGATCAGTCTCCGGAACGGGTCTGGGCGGTGCTCAAACAATCCCTTGAGCGGTTAACTCAGGCCTTTGATGTGTTGGTGGCCGATGGGGTGGGCAGCCCGGCCGATGCGTATTTGACGGGGCAGGATGTTTGTAACTTGCACTTGGCGCAAACCCTGAATGCGCCTGTGGTGTTGGTGGTGGATGCCGATCGGGGGGGCTGGTTGGCCAGCGCGATCGGGACGTTGGAGCTGATGGATCCAACCGAAAAAGCATTGGTACGGGCAATCATCATCAACAAATATCGGGGCAATCCCGATCGGCTCAAGCCCGGTCGCGATTGGTTGGAACAGCGCACCGGAATTCCCGTGGTGGGAGTCATGCCCTGGCTCCAGAACCTTTTCCCTTCGCCCGAGTCGATCGACCTGTTTGCTCGCCGTCGTCGTCAATCGGACATTGAAACCACGATCGCCGCCGTACGCTTGCCCCACATCGCCAGCTTCAGCGATCTGGATCCGCTGTCGGCCGAGCCAACGGTTTCCCTTCGCTACATTGATTTGGGTCAAGAATTGGGCTATCCCGACGCGGTGGTTTTGCCGCGATCGAACAACCTGGCCGAAGATCTCCAGGCCCTGCACCAATCCGGTTTTGCGGAAGATCTCCAGCAATACGCGATCGCGGGCGGCACTATTTTGGGCATTGGCGAAGGATTCCAGATGCTGGGTCGCCAGGTGGTGCAACTGCAAGGGCTAGACACCGCTTCCCAAGAACTGATGGGACTGGATCTGTTGCCCATCTCCAGCATCACCACAGGCGACTGGATCGATCGGGAACGCCAGGCCACCTCCAACTATCCTCAAGCGGGCTTGCCGGTCACCAGCCGCGAATTTCGCCAAAGCTACACCCAAATTTTGGACAGCCAAAGCGTGCAGTCCCTCTTTGACGATGCCAAGCTGGGTGTGGTGTCCAGCAGCCAACTGGTTTGGGGAACCTATCTGACGGATATTTTTGATAGCAGTCCTTGGCGGCGGGCTTGGCTCAACCGTTTGCGCCACCAACGGGGTCTGTCTTCCTTGCCCACGGGAATTCCCGACTACCGGGAGCACCGGGATATGTTGCTGGACTCACTGGCCGACGATGTGGCGGTCAATATCAATCTCGATCGACTCTGGGCCGCCATCGGCCTTCACTTTAAATAACGCAAAATAACGCAACAGAATGAGCGATTCAAGACGCAACTCAGGATGTTGCTTCAGAAAATGGGTGACCTGGGATTCGAACCCAGAACCAGCGGATTAAGAGTCCGATGCGCTGCCGTTGCGCCAGTCACCCTGGTTGCTTGTGGGTCAAGCTTGTTTATATTGCCAAAGATGCTGAAAAAGTTCAAGCACCTTTGCCAGAATTCACCCAGAATGGGAATGGAAAACACGATCGCCCCCGCCAAGGATCGCGATCGGCCAGCAAATTAGCCCCT
Source organism: Limnothrix sp. FACHB-406 (assembly GCF_014698235.1). Taxonomy (NCBI): domain Bacteria; kingdom Bacillati; phylum Cyanobacteriota; class Cyanophyceae; order Pseudanabaenales; family Pseudanabaenaceae; genus Limnothrix; species Limnothrix sp. FACHB-406. The sequence continues at coordinate 52,677 of NZ_JACJSP010000014.1, forward strand.
CAGCGGCGAGATTCTCAGGTGCTAGACCCTCAAGCGCCAGATTCTCAGCCAGAGCACGACAAGGTTAGTTTGCCGTTTCCAAGCTTGGCATTTCCCGATCGGCTCATCTCCAGCATCCGCCAACCCCGCGCACCCCGCCCAATTCGCTGCCCGATCGTCCCTTGGCAGCCGCTGGTGGTGATGCCCAGTGGCGAAAAGCGGCCAGTTCCGCGATCGGGGCCCCGCAATTCGGGATGAGTGATACCTTGGCTAGAGTTGGCATTCACGGCGGCGAGTTGGGAGAGCAAGGTTATGAGCGATCGCGATGGGTCCGGCATCTTGGCCAGTCCCGAGGTTTCCAGACTCAATGCTGAAATCGATCGCCTCAATGCCCACAACGCTGCCCTTCGTCTTCAGCAGGAACTGTTGGGCAGTTGGATCGTGACAGCCCGAATGACCACCGCCACCGGCTTGGTGTTGCGGGCCCTGACTCAACAGATCTTGGAAGCCCTGCAATCCCTGTGCCAGGCAGAACAGGGCAGTATTTTTCTCCTCGATGAGCACCTGCAAGCCACGGAATGTTTGTTGGCCCGAGGCTCCACCATTCGGGAGCAAAAGCGAGAAATCGTTAACCAAATTCTGAAAGAAGGGCTGGCGGCCTGGACGATCCAGCATCGACAAATCGCGATCGTGATGGACACCATGACCGATGAGCGGTGGTTGCAACTGCCCAACCAGCCCTACACGGTGCGATCGGCCCTTTGCATCCCCATCCAGCGCGGAAAACGGCTGTTGGCGCTGGCCACCCTCATGCATAGCCAACCGCACCACTTCACCCCCTTGCGTGTGGAGCAGGCCCAATTTGCCGCCGACGCGATCGCCCTCAACTTAGAAAACGCCTTGCTCTATGACCAGCTCACCAGCAGCCTAAACGAAAGCAAAGAGGATCCCCTCAGCCACGAAGCGCCGTCCTTCGCGGGCGAATCCAACGCCTTGCCCTCCTTGGCGAACCCCTTTGAAGACTCGATCGCCAGCTCCAACATTCTCCCCAGCAGTATCCAAAGTGCCGTCAATGCCAGCGAAGCCCGCGGCCTCGAAGAAACCGGCCTTTACATCACCACCGCTGAAGGACGGTTGCGTTACGTTAACCGCTGCTTTGCCCAAATTTTTGGCTATCGGCGGCGCGAATTGGCGCGGGTTGAATCCATCCTGGATTTAATTCCCGTGGACTATCAAGCCATGCTGGTTCACAAGCTGGAAGACTGCATTCGCGACAACCAGCGCCCCTTAAGCTGCTTGCTGCCGGGACTGCATCGATCGGGGCGGTTGATTGGCCTCGACTTGTACGGTGAGCGGATTCACTTTTCCGGCGAACCGGGCGTGATTGGCATGGTGCGCCGGGTCGATTCATCGCCCTATCGCACGGGCAACACCGTTTAAGGAGAGTGGTTGAATTAGCCAGTGGTCTACGGGTCAGGTGGGCATTGCCCACCCTACCGGCTGTTGATTAACCCTTGACCCGATCGCGCCCCGGAGTCCTGGTGGTTAGTAGTGGTTACCTACTTTGCGGTGGTGAACGGCCGTGAGGGCATTTTCCTTCGAGACCCGACCGTTATCCACGGCGCTGTAGACCAGCCAGTGATCCCCGCAATCCATCCGGCTGCTGACCTGGCATTCCAGATAGGCCAGCGCGTCGCTGAGGATGGGGGAGCCGTTGATGGCTTGCTGGGTTTCCACACCGGCAAAACGGTCTTCACCGGGGCCAAACCGCTTCAGGAAGTGCCGCATCAGGTGGCCGTAGTTGCCCTCTTCCAAGATGTTCAGCACGAAGCGATCGCCCACTTGCATCAGCGACTCGATCGCCCGGTCTTTGGCCACCGCGATCGTGATTCCCAGGGGCTGGAAGCTGGCTTGCACCACCCAAGAGGCCAACATGGCGCTGGCCACATCGCCCTTCTTGGCCGTGATGATATACAAGCCGCCGCTCAAGCGGCCCAAGGCCTTATCCAAATCGGAATCCAGGGACTTCATTTGCTTGACGGTCTCTTTAACCATCAATGCCTGGCCCAAGTCCGTGCCCGCTTCTTCGCAGAGTTGGTAAGTGAACGCTTGGGGCTTGGTGCTAATCCGAATCACGTCAAAGGCTGGCTTCAGACCCAAATCCCGGAAGCGGTTAAACAGGGGATAGCTCGGCTCGTCTTGGCCACCGCCAGACTCAAACACACCAATCCGCTGCTTGTTGTTGGCCACGGTCAAGATGGTGCCGATCGCCGCTTCGCATTCCCCTTGGGGCGGTGCAGCCAAAACCAGCGCCACCGATCGCTCCACCAACTCCCGCAACTCCTGAGGATCAGCCGCTTTCAGATCCATCATTTCCACAGCCACGCCGGTTTTGGTGATCCCCTTGGCGATCGACTGGGACAGCCGATCGCTGTAGCCATAGTCGGACACATAGAACACGGCGGCAGTGGTTTCCGCTTCGGCCTTGGTTTGGCTCCAGTGGCGATAGCGACCGGTGAGTTCAACCACGTTGTGGCGCAACAGGGGGCCGTGGCCGGTGGCGATCGTGTGGTAGCCGGGGAGGGCATCCATCCGCTTCATGGCTCCCAAGACCGATCGAGCATTGGGGGCCATCAGGCACTCGTAATAGAACCGAAAATCCGGCTCGATCGCCCCTAAATCCGCATCAAACAGGTCATCGCTGCAATAGTGCATCCCAAAGGCATCGCAGGTGTAGAGGGTCTGCGTCCCGTGGTCATAGGTAAAGATCGTGTCTGGCCAATGGAGATTGGGCGCATTCAAAAACTCCAGCACATGCCCTTGGCCCAAATCCAGGCTCTCGCCGCTTTTCACCAGCAGTTTGCTGAAGGGCTGGTGAATCAGATTTTCCAGAAACTGAATCGCTACCTTGGAAGCCACCACGGTGATATTAGGATTCAGGGCCAGCAGATCCGCCACCAAGCCGCTGTGATCCGGTTCCGTGTGGCTCACCACCAAGTAATCAATCTGGGCCAGGTCGATCGCGCCCTTCAGGGTATCCAGATAAAGTTGGCGAAATTTGGCGTGGGAGGTGTCCACCAGGGCCACTTTGTCCCCGCGAATCAGGAAGGAGTTATAGGTTGTGCCGTTTTGCAGGCCAAATTCAATATCAAAGCGATCGCGATCCCAGTCCAGCGATCGAATCGTCAGGGTTTGGGCGGCAATCTCGGCGGTTTGAATCGTCAACCGCTTCTCGGTTTGCGGACGTTCTGTGGCGACAACCATGCTCGCACCTCCTGGGCTTGACCGATCTGGATGGGGGATTTGTTAAGTTGTTTTACCTATCTTGACACAAGGGATACAGAAATACTGGGCGATCGGGCGGGGCGATCGTTTGCAGTCGTGATGCTGAAAATTGACATGGCTTATCAGTAAACCTGAAGCGCTTCAAGTTTACTGATAGGTCACATTGCTATGCGAGTTGTCTGGGTGGGGCTGGGCTGCTTGATCTGCCACTCGATCGCTCGATCGCCAGGCTATTGCACTTGAGCAGCGGCCTTGGTTTCATCGATCACGGCGTATTGGACTTTGTAGGAAGACTTCACCGCCTCGATCGTGGCAGCCATCAACGCTTCAAAGGGATCCTTGGGTTTGTCAGTAGCGGCGATCGGGCTGCTTGCGCCCGCCAGGAACTTTGCTGGATCCGTCACCACCCAACCTTGGGCCGTGAGCTGACGAACTTCAAAGTGCAAGTGCGGCCCCGTGGACATGCCCGTGCTGCCCACCCGACCGATCACCTCCCCTTGCTTAACCGTAGCTCCCGGTTTCACAAAAATTTCCGATAGGTGACCGTAAAGGGTCTTTTGCGTGTCGCCATGATCTAACACCACCGTTAGCCCATAGCCCCCCAAAAAGCCCCCGATCGAGACCTTGCCATCCAACACCGCCACCACGGGCGTGCCCAAGGGAGCCGAAAGGTCAGTGCCCGCATGAAAGCGGCTGTAGCCCAAGATCGGATGCACCCGCCAACCAAAGGAGGAGGAAATTGGAGCCAGGCTGGTGAGCGGAAACAGCATTTTTAGGTTGCCATTGCCCAACAGGCCCTTGGGGCGACCGCTGCGGAAATAGTAGCTGTTGGCATCGAAGTTCACGCCGTTTAAGCCCACGGTTAGGGGGCCGATTTTGACGGAGATGGGCGATTGGGCCGGCAGGGCACTGCCCACGGAACCAAGGCGCATGGGGCTGCCCATTTGGAGGTGGGAACCCCGATCTCCCGTGGGAATGGCCACAATTCCGGGGTGGCCAGCTTGGCCGGGTTGCCCAGGCGATCGGGTCACGGTGCAACCGGCGCTGAGGCGGCCGCCCACACTGGCGCAACCGGTGGAGCGTTCTGTGAACTGAATTTCGCTGGGCGGGGCCTGGCGTTGGGTGGCTCCCAAGTTGAAATCATTGGACTGGTCGATCGGGCCGCGGCTGGTGGAGCGCTCTTCCGGGGAAGGGGCCAGGCGAGGAACGTTTGGCAGTTCCCGTTGGGGAGTCCGTTCCACAGCCGGTGCGGGCCGCTCAATTCGGGTTGGGCGATCGGGCTGGGCGGCGGGCTTCGGTTCCGGCGGCGCAGCGGGTGCTTCCGGGGCCAAGTCTGCGGAACCGCCGCTGGGGGCCGCGTCGATCGCCCGGATTGGGGTTGCCAGTCCGCCGAGCAAGCTGGTCATTGCGCCAACCCACCCGAGACCTTGCAAAATGCGACGGCGACGGCGTTGGAGACGGGTGGGGAAGTTGGGGCGGTGGTTCATGGCGCGGTTGGGAGCGCAATGCATGGCGTAATGGGACGGGGACAGCAAAAACAGCGTGAAAGACCTGGTTCCAGAAGGAGCGCAGTGGGCTTCGGGCGGACGAGCCGCTGGGGAAGCGTCACCGAGCCTTAGACGGCGCGATCGCCCAAAATGTTCAGAAAATGTTGAGCCACGGTCTGAAATCGCAGCCAAAAACGGCTGACGCACCCTTTGACCGGGGCTTTGGAGCCAGGACAGTTGCCAAAGCCTGAGGACGTTATTGCTCTCTTCAGGAATGGCAATGACGGGTCAGGGGGTTCCGGCTCAGTCCTCAGTCATGATAGCAAGGGAAAAAGCAAAAGCGCTTAACACAACCTCGCGGAAATCGAAAAGACTATTCAAGGATTCTTTAAAAAATCCGTAACCTTGCCACCGTCTGGGCCGGGGGGTTCAGGCGCTTGGGGCGATCGGGCATAGCCTAACCGCACCGCGCCGGGGGGGAGATGCAGTTCCGCAGCCAGTTGATCGGAAAACTTGACCCGGAGTTCTCCGCGCGGGGTAATGCCCACGGCGATTCCGGTGCGATCGCCCACTTGCACCGATCGCCCGCAGGTTTCCAGCAGTTCCAAATAATCTGCCAAAAAACTTTCGATGCCGCCCGTTTGGAGTTGTCGATCGCCCCGGTCTAAACCCGCGATCGCCAGGGCCGCCAACTCTGCCAGCGATCGAATCGGTGGCCCACCCTCCGCAGGGAAATCAGTCGGCGGCAACAGGGGCGGGGTGTTCAGTTGACTCGCCTGATTCGCCAATGCACTGGCCCCATGTAGCGAATTAGAGCCATCAGAAATCTTGGACGAGTTCGATGAGCGATCGACCCAATGACTTGAAGGATCTAAAGGATCTAGGCGATCTACTAATTGACGATCTACTGATTGATCTGATTGATCATGCGATCGTTCTGGAGACCCTAATTCTGGAAACTCCAATTCTGAAAACAACTCCGTGGCATTGATCCCTGTCTCGGGAACCGGATTAGCCCAATTCAACCCCAACCCCGTAACCGCGCGGGCAATCTTGCCACCCACTAATCGGGTTTCCGTCAGCAGCCCGCCCCACTTGCGCCCCCGAACCACCAAATCATTGGGCCACTTCAGCGCCACCGGCACACCCCGATCGCGCAGGGTTTGCCCCAGGCCCCAAGCGGCCGCCAAGGTCAGTTGGGCCCCATCCTCCGGCAGCAACTGGGGTGCAAAATAGCGCGAGAGATACAACCCGCCCAAGGGCGACGACCATTGACGGCCCCACTGCCCCCGCCCTGCCGACTGTTGCAGCGCAATCACGATCGTCCTTGGCTGGGCTCCCGCTTGGGCCAGCTCCCAGGCCACCTGATTGGTGGAGCCGGTCTCCGCTAGCACCTGCAACCTGGGCAACCGAACACCGAGCCGCGCCGTTTCGCGCAACACGGCGGCACTGAACTCTGCGGGGTCGATCGGGGTGGGTTTCAACACCAATGGTTTTCTAATTGCTTGCTGATTTTTGAGGTCATGCTTATGGCGATCGCCCCTTACCCTACCGCGATCGGGTCACCCAGCGGATCGCCCCCATTTCATTTCTCCAGCCCAGCCAGACAAGGGGTTTAAACCCCTTGCCCCCAGCCAGCCAGCACCAGCCATTTTTGGGATCTCTAGAATAGGGATTGAATTGACCCGCGATCGTCCGATCGCCCCGCCGATGTCGAGCTTGTCCACTGCCCAGGAGTCCACCCCTGACAGCGCGATCGCACCAGCGGCCCCCTCAGCCCAACTAACTGAGATTGTTTATCCCTCCGCCGACGGCAAGCGCATCGCCGAAACCTATCTCCATTTCAACGCGCTCATCACCGTTTTGAAGGCACTGGAATGGTACTTGCGGGGTCAGCAAGCCACCGTGTTAGCAAATCAGTTCCTCTACTACAGCCAAGGCTATCCCCGGCTGCGAGTGGCTCCCGATGTGATGTTGATTTTTAATGTGGCTCCCGGTGGCCGAGACAACTACAAAATCTGGGAAGAGGGGGAAATTCCCAGCGTTATTTTTGAAGTCACCTCCCCCGGCACTCGCCAGGAAGACCAACACCATAAACATTGGCTCTATCAACAAATGGGGGTTGATCAACAGTAATTGATTTACTAACATTCGCTAACGTATGCCAATATTTAACCATGGCATACATCCCTCTCAGAAAAGCGGTCGAATTTCTGGGATTGCATCCAAATACGCTAAGAAAGTACGCAGATGAAGGGAAGATCGAAACCATCCGAAACGAGGCGGGCCAGCGGCTTTATAACGTCGAGTCATATGGACGCAAGGCAACTCGATCTACCGTTGTTTGCTATTGCCGCGTCAGTTCTGCCAAGCAGCGGGACGATCTCGCAAGACAAGTCCAGTTCATGCGTGATCGCTACCCCGAAGCCGAAATCATCCAAGACATCGGATCAGGTCTCAACTTCAAGCGAAAAGGGTTGCAATCCCTACTGGTCAGACTCATGCGCGGCGATCAGCTCCAAATTGTGGTTGCCTGTCGAGACCGATTGTGTCGATTCGGATTCGAGTTGTTCGAGTTCATGGTTCAACAAAACGGTGGCGAACTCGTGGTTCTCGACCAATCTGTTCACTGCCCAGAATCAGAACTCACAGCCGATCTTCTCGCCATCCTTCACCTCTTCTCTCGTCGAATGCCCGGACTCAGAAGCTACCGGAAGGCGATCCAGGAAGATCCGAATCTTCCTAACCCCTGATCAAAAAGCGCTTCTGAAGCAATGGTTTGGCGTTTCCAGGTACGTCTACAACACCACAATCAAACATCTTCAGGAGCCGGGAACCAAAGCCAATTGGATGGCAGTTGCGCCCATCATCTTGGGTGCGCTACCGGAATGGGCCAAGTCCGTTCCCTATCAGATCAAAAAGATTGCGGTCAAAGATGCTTGCACGGCCGTTCGGGAAGCCAAGAAAAGCTTCAAAAAAGACGGACAAATTCGCAAGTGCCGTTTCCGCAGGCGCAAAGATCGGCAACAGACGATCTATATCCCCAAATCAGCCATCAGTGAAAACGGTGTCTATTACACCATCTTGGGAAAAGCAACCCTAAAAGAATCAATTCCTGATGGCTTCAGTGATGGTCGGTTGACACTTGCCTATGGTGAGTATTACCTGATCACCTCAACAGAAGTGCAACCCATTCAGTCCGAAAACCAAGGACGGGTGGTTGCCTTAGATCCCGGTGTCCGCACATTTATGACCTTCTTTGCTGAATCCTTCTACGGATGGATTGGCAATGACTCGAACTTGCTGATTCAAAAGCTGTGCTTCAAGCTGGATCGCCTGATTTCCAAAATTACCAAGGCTCAATCAGCCCAGAAGCGCCGCTTCAAGAAAGCCGCCGATCGCCTGCGTTCCAAGGTGCAACATCTGGTGAAAGAACTTCACCACAAAACCGCGCGGTTCCTGACTGAAAACTTTGATGTGATTTTGTTGCCCAGCTTTGAATCCTCTCAAATGGTGAGCAAATCACGTCGCAAGATCAAGTCGAAAACCGTGCGGCAAATGTTGACCCTATCGCATTACCAGTTCAAGAAACATTTAGAGTGGAAAGCTTGGGAGTTGGGCAAGATTGCCTTGACCAACATCAATGAAGCCTACACCTCTAAAACCGTTTCGTGGACAGGTGAAATCGTGAAGATTGGCGGCTCTCGGGTCATCAAGTCGAAAATCGATGGGCGATCAATGAATCGGGATCTCAATGGTGCTCGTGGGATCTTCCTACGGGCATTGGTTGATACGCCTTGGTTGAGAGACCATCTCGACTTATGTATTTGTTAGCATCCGTTAGCAAAAAAGTATCGGTACAGGAATACTGGCTGTTTGACCCCAAAAACGAGTGGATTGAGGGCCAATTACGCGGCTATCAATTAGGGCCGAGTCGCACACCGGACGGTGACCCCTGCGAGGCATACTTACCCATCACAGACAACCAAAGTGCTGTGTTGGGGTTGCGCTTAGAAGTTTGTGGGCCGCTCTTGCGATTCTTTAATGAGGCCACAGGGCAATGGCTACCGATGCCAGACGAGATCGGTGATGTGTTAGCTGAGCGCGATCGAGCTGCAGCAGAACGTGATCAAGAGCGTCAAGCCAAAGAAGCCGCGCTGGCAGAGTTAGCAGAATTACGGGAGCGCCTGCGACAACTGGAGACCGACGCATAAAGACGCATAAAAATGCATCGATTTTGTACGCATAGCGCCAATTTCAATCGCCTGAACCATCTCCCGACCCTTGAAACTTTCCAGCATTCAAGTTAGGAGAAATTGCATATTCCACCTATCATGCCAACTCAGAACCCTTGGGAGGCTCGATCGTGACTGGCTGGCATTGGCGCAACTGGCAAGGACTGCCCTATCTCACCTGCTCCCTGTTGGAGCCAATTCCCCACGGTTTTTTTACCCGGCACTTTGCCCCCCGCCCGCCGGCCGAGTTGGCCCCGGTGCTGGATGAAGCGGCCCAAACTTTCCGAGTCAAGCAGGTGCATGGCGATCGGGTGGTGGCTCCGGCGGAAATCGCAGAAATCACAGCAGGGGCCGTGCTCCAAGAGGCGACGGCCACCGCCAGCGAACAATCCACCTATCCCCAAGCCGATGGCCTGTTGAGCGATCGCCCGGGGCAGGTGATGTGGGTTTGCAGCGCCGATTGCACCCCGGCCTTGATTGCGGATTTAAAAACCGGTCAGGTGGCGGCGGTGCATTCCGGTTGGCGGGGAACGGCGGTGGCCATTGTGCCCAAGGCGATCGAGCGGATGCGCCAACAGGGCAGTCAACTGGCGGATTTGCGGGTGGCGCTGGGCCCGGCCATTTCCGGTTCGGTTTATCAAGTGACGGAAGCGGTGGCTGAAGAGGTGGTGGCCTCGCTGGCTGTGCCCCTGAAGGAGGCCCAAGGTTGGGAACAGCCGCCCGTGTTGCCGGATCCGGAACCGGGAAAGGCGCGGTTGGATGTGCGCCAAACGATCGTCCAGCAGGTGTTGAATTTGGGTCTCGATCGGGAGCAGGTTACCATCGCGCCCCACTGCACCTACTGCGAGCGCGATCGGTTCTTTTCCTATCGCCGCGACGGTACGAAGACGGTGCAATGGTCAGGAATTGTTAGCACTTGATGGATGCAAGAGGCCTAATCAATTCCGGCCAACTTCAGCAGGGCCTTCAGGCGATCGAGGTCGATCGTAATGTTCTGTTGCACGGCCGTGGCCTGTTCCGCACCGAGCGCTAGATCCGCCGTGAGGTGATAGTGCTCCAAGCCGCCCAAGTTGCTCAGGAGCCAGTAGGTGTTTTGGCGGTGACTGGGCTGGAAAATTTCAATCACCTTCGTGCCCGGCTCTGCAAACACCAGGTTCGTTAGCCCGGCCCCATGCACCGCCACAATCACCTTGGCCGCTGCAAAGGCCGCCGCCTGATCAACCAGCGGCAGGCGGGCCGGGTCGATCGCCCGAAAGCCGAACTGTTCCAAGGTTGCAATCACCTCCCGATCGTTCAGCACTTGGCGGTAGGCGGCGCTGCGGCGGGTGATGTAGAGGCGATCGGGAAAGCGGGAAATGCGGGCCGGCTCCAAAAAGGTATCGCGCAAAAACTGATGGGCCCAGCGCGATCCCCGATAGATCCGCAACTCGGGAATCGCTGGCACTAACAGCCGATCGGCCGTCAAGTGGGGAATTCGCCCTTGAACCGGATCCACGGAACCAAACCATTCTGTATGGCAGCAGGCCACCACTTTTTCCAGGGGAATTTGCAACCGCTCAAAACTTTGGTGCTGAAAGGGCAATTCATATAGATTGACCACAAAGCGATCGATCGAGTCCCACGCAAAGCCCGATCGCCGCAACACCTCCAACCGAGGCAACAGATCAAACATCCAGTGAAAATAGGTGACCTTGCCCCAGCGCGTGGCCAAAAAAGCCACCGTTCCGGCGAAATGTTGGGGCGGCGGCAGGTGGGGCGAACTGGCAACAATGGCGCTGTAACCCGTTGAACAGTCGCGAATCACTTGATTTTGGGCATTGAACACCACGCTGCACAGGTTATCGCCCCAGGCTCGCCCCTGGGGAATCGCAACGGTGTAGGCGGCCGGCGCATCCAAAGTATGGTCGATCGCCTGTAATTCCGGTAGGGGATCGCCCAAGCCTTGGGAATCGCGGAGGGGATGGGTTTCCGGTTCAAAGGCGGGAAAGCAGTCCGTTCCCGGCAGCTCGGCCGCCACGCCCTGCCAATGGGTGGCCAGGAGGCTGGTGGCTTCCGCCAGACCATCAGGCAGTTGGCAAAACAGGCTCGGGGAAGTGGGCGATGGATCGGCCGGCGGCAATCCGGCGGCCGCCAGTACGGCTTGAATGCCGTCGTAGGCGGGCCAAAATTCCGGCTGATAGCGTAGGGCGGCCATGAAATGGTCGATCGCCCGTTGCCATTGCCCCTGTGATTGGGCCCGACGCGCCAGGGCCGCTTGGCGCTCCGCTTGGAACCAAACGCTATCGGGGGCGAGCAGACTGGCTTGATCCCAAAACCAGCAGGCCAGCCGCCACCAACCCAATTGTTGCAACAGGGTTCCCCCTTGTCGAAAGGGAATATCCAAACGTCGGCCGGCGAGCAGAATGGCTCGACCGTAGGCGGCCAGCGCGGCGATCGGGTGGTTGGCCGCTTCCAGGGTTTGGCCATAGTTGTCATACACCCGGGGATCGGTGGGGTTATCTTGCATGGCTCGCCGCCACAGGGCCAAACGATCGGGCAATGCTGACCGGGGCTGGGATTCGGCATAGGCATAGTAGACCCCGCCCTGATTGGCTCCGGCGTTGATGGCCCGTTGCCAAGCCAGGCTGGCCAGGTGGTCTTGTCCCGATCGCGCGCAGAGATCCGCCAAGGCGCACCAATCACTGGGTGGGGCCTGCGGATCCAGAGTCAAGGCCTGATCGAGGGCGGCTATGGCCGCTGGCCAATCCCCCGCCTGACTGGCCAGTTGCGACCAGCGGCGATAATCGGCGGCCGTTTCAGGAAAGGCCAAGTCCGGCGCACTCTGCAACATTTGCCAAGCCCGTTGCCATTCTGGGCGATCGGCACATTCACTGACCTGGGGAAACCAACTCCAGGGATCCTTGGCTCCCACTTGCCAGGCCCGCCGCAAACAGCGGTTACCCGTGGGGCGATCGCCCCGTTCCCGGTGGGCTTGGGCCAACCGATGCCAAGTCACGGCCCGATCGCCCCCCAGGGCCAGGGCCGTTTCTCCGGCCTTGATCGCCCCGTCAAAGTCGCGATCGCTCAGGAGCACAAAGCAGAGTGCCTCGTGCCAATCGGGTCGATCGCTCGGTTCCCAGGCGATCGCCGTCCACCAAGCGCCCTTGGCCCGCGTCCAATCCTGACGACTGGCCCAAAAGCGGGCCGCCCGCTCCTCTAAATAGGTGGACTGATACTGATTTTGTTTGGCCTCGTCGTAGGCGCGCATGGCTTCCGACCACTCGCCCATCGCCCAATACAAGTCCCCCAAAGCGGCCCAGGCTCGCCCGGCCACCCGGGGCCGCACGGCCACCAACCGTTGCACCGGTCGCCAGGCCGCCCGCCGATAGCCCGCTTGACCGTAAGTGTCCAACAGTTGCCGCACCAATTTGAAGGAGCCAGGCCGCTGGATCACCGCCGTTTCCAGCGCGGCCAAAACCGCTTCCGGTTCGCCCGCTGCGGCCCAAGCCTGGGCCCAACGCCACCAGCGCCCCACAGGGATTCGCTCTTGGGCCCAGCGCGATCGGGCAAAGGTGCAAAATGCGGCCACAGACCAAAACTTCAGCACGATGAATCCTCAAATCCTTGCGGACAGTGCCTCTACCCCCAGGCGATCGCCCCCGTTGGCTTCCCTTTGGGCAACCCCTGAACTATCCCTTTCATCACTCACTCCATGGCCTTGGTGATCGGTACAGTTCGGCAGAGTTCAGCGCAGTTCGGCCCAATGGCTTGGGGTCACCCCTGAGCCGATCGCCCCCCCAACACCACCAGCACCACCCCCAGCAACACAATCACGCCCCCCAGCAACACGCCAATTCCCGGTTGTTCCCCAAACACCACCCAGCCCAAACTACTGGCCCCCACCGGCTCAAACAAAATAGCCAGGGTGACCCATAGGGGCGGCATTTGGGTCACCAGCCAATTAAAACTGGTGTGGCCAATCAGTTGCGGAACCAACGCCGACAGGGCGATCGCCAGCACCGTCGTGGGGGTGATGGTTTGCCAACCGCCGCCCCACAGGGCCACCAATGGACTCAGCAACAGGGCCGCGCTGCCATAGGCCAAAGCCGCGTAGGAACCAATGGTCAGTCCCCGTTGTTGGGCAACTCGCCCAAGGAGCAGATAGCCCGCTGCGGCCCAGGCTCCTGCCAAGGCTAACCCATTCCCCAACAGAGGATCGCTGCCGATTGTCCCGGCATCTTGGCTGAGGGCAATCACGGCGCTGCCCGCCAAGGCGATCGCCAGGCCAGCCCAAGCAATCCAACCCGCAAATTTCTGCGTGATAACACTGATAGCTATGGCCACCCAAACCGGCGTGGTGGTCACCAACACGGTGGAGGCGGCGATCGAGGTATAACCCAAAGAACTGAGCCAACAGACGAAGTGCAGCGCTAAGCAAGCCCCCGCCCCCACGGCCCAAGGCCAGGCTGATCGGGGCGATCGCCCGGTTTGGGGCCAAGCCGGAGCCACCGCCAGCGCCGCCAACGTCACCCGTCCCGCCGCCAACCACAGGCCAAATCCCCAGTCCGATCGCCCCGCCGACTGCATCGCCCAGCGAGCAAAAATCGCCCCCGTTGAAATGGCCGCCATTCCCGCCAACAGCACTCCCCACCGGAGCGATCGGGCCCGGTGTCCAGCATCGGAATTCACAGCGGCGTGAGTTGGGGGTTTCAAGTGCCGACCTTTTGAATGCTGATTGTTTGAGTTTGCTCTTTGGGATGCGGATCTTTAGGGATGCCGATCTTTACAAATCCCGACCCTTGGCCAAGTTCAATCCATCCCGTCCTACAATCGCCATCAATTCTCTAGTGTTTTTCCATGTTTTGCCATGAGCACAACCACTACTATTCAGCTTGAATCGCACCCCACTCCCGATCGACTCGCGGCCTTGGACGTGTACAACTGGCCCATTTGGACAAAACCAGTTTCAGAATTTCCATGGACCTATGATGAAGCGGAAACTTGCTACATCCTTGAAGGTGAAGTGACCGTCACCCCCGAGGGTGGTGAACCCGTCACCATTCGCAAAGGCGATTTGGTCACCTTCTCTGCCGGTTTGGCTTGCACATGGAACATCACCCAAGCCATTCGCAAGCACTACAAATTTGGCTAGGAAATTTGGCTGGAAAATTTGGCTGGGAAATTTGGCTGGGAAATTTGGCTTAAGATTGGCCCAGACCAGAATCTGATTCAACGCCTCTGATCAGAAGCACCTGATCAATAACATTAGAAAAACCCCGGATTCCCATCATTGAGAATCCCGGGGTCTTTTGATCAACTTCGACTCAGTTCAATTTCTGCAAAATCCTGACTGTTCAGACTTCAGAACCCGGAGAGTTCAGCAACCCTAGCCCAACTCCTGCTATCCGCAGATGTCGAAGCCCTAGGATGCGGTATCAGACTTGCGCGAGCGACGCTTCGCCGACCCAGCCAGACCCAGACCCACCAGGCCCAGACCCATCATGATCGTCGGTTCCGGCGTGGCTACCCCTGCAATTTCACGGTTGTTCTTGCGGCCGAAGTCGATCACGAACACCGTGTCGTTGAAGTCTTGGTCACCACCGCCCCACAGATCTTCAAAAGCCAGCACCAGCAAATCTTCGTAGAAGTAGGACATGGCATGTTGCTTGCCATCGGGATTGTCCTTCGCATTGGCCCGGAACTGACCCGGAACCGTCTTGCCAGTGCGCACATCCTTGCCGGAAATGCCGCCGTTAATCCAGTTGGAAACCAGGCTGAAATCAAAGATCGTGCCAGCCTTGAACTTGCCCAGGTTCACCCAATCGCCCACATTCAGGGGGCTGTCTTGAACCGATCGCCCTGCGACAGCAGCGTTCGGATTTTGGCAAAAGCCGCTGAAGTTCACCAGGGTTTTGCTTTGGCTGGGGCTGCAAGAGGTGTCCCCAAAAATCTTCGTCTGCGCCGTAACCGTTGTTCCGGTGGTGGCAAAGTCCAGACGGTTGCGATAGCCGCCAGCCGTTTCACCGAGGAAGTAAACCTTCACATCGTGGTCATGCTTCAGTTGCAGCAGCGATTCATCCAAGGTGCGAAATTTAATTTCGTTGGGGTCTAACTTCCGAGCTTCCTTGCCGACAAAGGGAGCCATGGAAGGCAACACTTCTTGGAAGTAATCCGGCGCTGTGCTACGGGGATTGATGTCAAATGCTTGGGCCGATCCGGCTGCAACACTCAGGGTTGCTACGGAGGCGGTGACGGTTGCTTTGAGCAGGAAGGAAGGAATGTGGTTACGCATGAGTAGAGAAGACTTCAGAGAGTGGAACGGTTGCGAAGTTAGAGAGCGGTTTCGCCGGAATCGTTGCAAGTATAAAAAGTTACTTTGGCTTGCAATTGAAGCTTTGATCTGATGGCTAGAAACCGGAGACACACCCAAAAGGTTTAATACTTTCTCCCCTGATCGTAGGGGCAGTTCCTGAGTTTTTTGATGAATTTTTGGTCAAGCCAATGGCCGATTAACGGGCCAATATGAAGTGAAGGGGGCAAAGGGTTGATTGCCATGGCTCACAGTCCCGCGATACGATCGCGCCCGGGCCATGGTCTCTGGCCGATGCAAAAACACTGAGACCAATGATCAACACCCAGGACACCTCAAGCGTGCAAACTCCCATGGATACGACTTCAGCGGGCCTGTGGCTCAAGCGCCCTGTGATTGTGAAGGCCGTTGTTACGCCGCGCTGGAAGGAAGATGCGCAGGTTGAATTGCAGCGGCAAATTGACCAGCTCGATCGCCAGTTACAGCAACTGGAAACCCAAGGTCAGCGGGCGATCGCGGAAATTCAGCGCCAGAGCATTCAACCGCCCGGCCCGGAAGTGACTCGCCAAATTGAAAATATTCAGGCCCAGGTGAACGAACAGAAATCCCAAATGCTGGAGCAAAAAAACCAAGTTTTGCAACAGCTCAATCGGGTTCACTCCTTGGAGCTGGATAAGGAAGTGATTCAAACGCAAATGGAAAGCCTGTTTCAGGTGCAACAGGGTGATAATTTGATTGACAAGATGCAGGTTGAAATTCTGCTACGGGATGGCATTGTTGAAGAAATTCGTGGTGAACTGTAACTAGGTTGCGTTTTTTGGGGGTGTGAAGTTTACACCCCACGATTTGCTCATTATTTATGAGATGAAGTCAATCTAAATTCTTAAAATCAAACCGATCAATTCAATCGAGTTATCTGTGGGGCGGGCATTGCACACCTAATAATGGCTTCATAGTATCTGTGGTATAACGTACCGATCGTTCTAGGTAAAGGTTGTAATTCAAAAATAAATTGAATCAATCAGTTTAGTTGGAAAATGAGTCAATAAATTTAATCAAGAAGTTAATCAAGAAATTAATCAAGAAGTTAATCAAAAATTACCCAGAAAATTAACTAACTAGCCAACTCAAGTCAATTCAGAGGCTAAATCAAGCCGATCGAATGAATTACGATTGGGGAGAATGCAACTACTCATCATTCGAGGACGATCGTGTTTCAGACAACGCGGCGACGGCTGGCCCTTTGGTACGCGACCGTAACAGCAGTGTTGGTGCTGGTGGCGGCGATCGCCTTCTATGGCTATGCGAGGGCCACGCTGGTCGATCGGGTAGATGACACGATCGAACATGCGATCGAACTGGTGGCTCGATCGTTGGTGATTGAATCGGTGCAGGTGCGCGACCTGGCCGCCATCGATCCACAGCAGATGATTACTCGGGCCCGGGTGAACCTGGAAGCCAGCTTTCGGGACAACACGGGCACGGTTTGGAATGATGTGGAAGATGATCGAATTGATTTGGAATGGTTTAGCCCCACGGGCCAGCAGCTTTGGACCAGCTTCGCGGAACCCTTGACCATTCCCCTGCATCCCACTCGTAAAAGTGAAACGGTGAAAGTGTTGCGCGACGGGCCTGGGAAGTCAGCCGAGGGGCGGGGGCCGGTGGAACCGCCGTTGGTGTTGCGGCAACGCACTCAAGCCATTGCGCTGGGTGGGCAACCCTTGGGCTATTTGCGAGTCAGTCACCCTTGGTTTGAGGTCACCAAGCCGGCCCAGCAGTTGGCGATCGACCTGAGCTTGGGGGTGGTGGCGTTGATTGGGGCCGTGGGGGCGATCGGGTGGTGGTTGTCGGGGCTGGCCATGGAACCGGTGCGCGAGTCTTACCAACGCTTGCGGCAATTTACGGCCGATGCATCCCATGAACTGCGCAACCCGATCGCCACCATTCAAACCAATGTGCAGGTGGCGTTGGCGGAAACCAACCCCCAAATGGAGCGATCGCAGTTGGAAGCGATCGAACGGTTAACTCGCCGTCTGGGGAAATTGGTGGACGATCTGTTGTTTTTGGCCCGCCAAGATAGCGGCATTGTGCAACCCCAGTGGGGAATGGTGGATCTGTCGGAATTGCTGCTGGAGGCGATCGAGGAGCAAATGGCCCTGGCCACCCGCCAAGCATTGGAATTGATTCCCGAACTCAGCGAAATTCCCGATCAGCGGGCCTGGATGGTGCGGGGCGACCGGGATCAGTTGGCGCGGCTGCTCACCAACCTGATTGGCAACGCGATTCAATACACGCCGTCGGGTGGGCGGGTTTGGGTTCGGCTCGATCGGGACCTGCGCAAACCCACCTTAAAGCTCGAAGTCCAAGACACCGGCATTGGCATTGCACCGGAAGCCTTGCCCCATCTGTTCGATCGGTTCTACCGTGCCGATGTGGCCCGATCGCGCCATCGCACCGGTCAATCTGCCGGGTCGGGTTTGGGGCTGGCCATTGTCCAGGCGATCGTGCAAGTTCACCAGGGGCAAATCCGCCTCGATAGTCAGCTCGATCGGGGAACAACCGTCACCATCACCCTGCCCAGCTTGGTTGAACCCCCGCTGGAGGTCGGTAGCTATCAGAACAGTTAGGCAATTACGCACCATAGGGACGCGCCATTGGCACATTTGGCCTATCCCTAACTGACCTGAATTCGCAATTTTAATGAAGAGAAATTTATAAATCTTCAGCAAACTGTCTCAGGGAATACTAAAACCAAGGGACAACTCAGTTGAGCATGTTTAATCGCTGTGAATATGGCCAACTTTGAGACAATCGAGCAACACTTTAGAAGCAGCCGAAGAACGATTGATATCATTGATATGATTAATAAATAATCAATAATTCTGCTGCCAAGAATCAGCCCGATCGTCAGTCCTTAGAGCGCGGTAGGGTAGAACCATGGGCTAGTTATGATGCAGCAGTCTCTTCGACCATTCATTCGATCGCTTACCTGGGTATTGATGCCGAACGTTGATGTCGAACGTTGATGCCGAACGCTGATGTGATCGCCCATCTAATTTGGTGTAACCCGGCTTTAACCATAAATCCATGAAATTCATGGTTATTCATAATTGCTGCCCATTCCCGCGATCGCCCGTTTTCGGCAACCAACGCAATCGATTAGTTTCCCGCTCAAGGAAATTCAAATCGTCTCCGTATATGAATTGCTCCATTCTGTCATCTTTTTAACCTGCTATGACGACCCCGTATATGCCCCGCAAAAAGGTTGTGCAGAAGCGTCGAGAGTATAACGCTTGGGTCGCCACCGAGACGATCGAGGACTATTCCCTTCGCTATGCACCCCAGTCTTTTCGGAAGTGGTCGGAGTTTTTAGTTGCCAATACGGCCTTAGGAGGAATTTCCTTCCTGGCCCTGGAAGCGATCGGTGGATCTTTAGTGATTAGCTATGGATTCAGCAATTCTTTTTGGGCAATTTTGGTGGTAGGGCTGCTGATTGGCCTAGCTGGAATTCCCATTTCCTATTACGCCGCCAAATACAATGTCGATATTGATTTGCTCACCAGGGGCGCAGGCTTTGGTTACATTGGCTCAACCATTACCTCGCTGATTTACGCCTCTTTCACTTTCATTTTCTTTGCGCTGGAAGCGGCAATCCTGGCCCAAGCCTTAGAGCTTTATTGGCATCTTCCCCTGTGGTTGGGCTATATCCTTTGCTCTTTGGTGGTGCTGCCGATTGTGTTTTATGGCATCACGGCGATCGAGCGGTTGCAGTTTTGGACGCAACCAATTTGGCTGATTTTGATGGGGTTGCCCTTTGTGTTTGTGGGCCTCAAGGAACCGGCCGCCCTCGATCGCTGGCTGCACTTTGCCGGAAACTCCCCCAGCGGAGCCGCCTTTGATCCCTTGCTGTTTGGCGCGGCGGCCACCGTTTCTTTTTCGCTCATTGCCCAGTTGGGCGAACAGGTAGACTATCTCCGTTTTTTGCCGGAATGTGGCCCCAACAATCGGATTCGCTGGTGGTTAGCGGTGTTGGCGGCGGGGCCCGGTTGGATTGTGCTGGGAGCAGCCAAGCAGTTGGGCGGGGCCTTTTTGGCCACTTTGGCGATCGAGCATGGGGCTTCCTTTGCTAAGGCCAAGGAGCCAATTCAAATGTACCTGGCCGGATTCGCCACCGTTTTTGACGATCCCCAAGTGGTGCTGACGGTGGGGGTGTTTTTCGTGATCATCTCCCAAATCAAAATCAACGTCACGAACGCCTACGCGGGATCCCTGGCCTGGTCAAATTTCTTTTCGCGGCTCACCCACTCCCACCCCGGGCGAGTGGTGTGGTTGGTGTTCAATGTGTCGATCGCTCTGCTGTTGATGGAGTTGGGGGTTTTTGAAACCCTAGAGGCCGTGTTGGGCCTCTATTCCAACGTGGCGATCGCTTGGATTGGGGCGATCGTGGCGGACTTGGTGATTAACAAACCGCTTAAGCTCAGTCCGTCCTACGTTGAGTTTAAACGCGCCTATCTTTACAACTTCAACCCCGTGGGATTTGGCTCGATGGTGGTGGCTTCGGTCATTGCCATGGTGGCTTTTGTGGGGCTTTTTGGGGAAACGCTGCGGGCCTATGCGCCGTTTTTGGCCCTGGGGATTGCTTTCGGTCTGTCGCCATTGATCGCCTGGGCAACCCAAGGCCGCTACTACATCGCGCGTCCCAATGAAGTGCGCTTGAATTTTCCGGCCGCCACCCTGGTCAGTTGCTGCGTTTGTGACAACGAGTATGAGCCATCGGATTTGGCCTTTTGTCCTGTTTACGATGGCCACATCTGCTCCCTCTGTTGCAGTCTGGATGCCCATTGTCACGATTCCTGCAAGCCCTCCGCAGGCGAACAGGTGCGATTGGCCGCAATTGTGGCCCAGGCCATTTTTGGCGATCGCCTGTCTTTGCGGTTGGGCAAGCGGATGGTGCGTTTTTTGGGGCTGTTTGCGGCCATGGCGGCCCTGCTGGGGGCAATTTTTGCGCTGGTTTATACCCTCGGGCCGATCGCAGAGTTGCCCCTCGCGCAACCCGATGCTGAATCAATGCCGCTGCTGGAAACCTTTGGGGTTTTGTATGCGATGTTGCTGGTTTTGTCGGGGATCGCGGTCTGGTGGTGGGTGCTGACCGATGAGAGCCGCGAACTGGCTGAGGAGGAGTTAGACAACCAAAATCTGCAACTTCAGCAGGAAGTGCGCGATCGCGAGGCCGCCGAAGCCGCCCTGCAAGACTTGGCCAAGGATTTGGAGCAGCGGGTGAAACAACGCACCGCCCAACTATCGGAAGCCCTGACGGTGCTGAAAAAAGCCCAAACACAACTGGTTCAAACGGAAAAAATGTCCAGTTTGGGGCAAATGGTGGCGGGGGTGGCCCACGAAATTAATAATCCGGTGAATTTCATTCACGGCAACCTCGAACATGCCTGCAACTATGTGCAAGATGTGTTGGCGCTGTTGGTTGCCTATCAATTGGCCTTTCCCAAGGCCACGCCGGAAATTTTGGAGCTGGCGGACGAAATTGATGTGACGTTTGTGCAGGAAGATTTGCCCAAACTGTTGAAATCAATGCGGGTGGGAACCGATCGCATTCGAGAAATTGTTCTGTCCTTGCGCACCTTTTCGCGGCTGGACGAAGCGGAGGTGAAAAGCGTAGACATTCACGCGGGTTTGGATAGCACGCTGATGATTTTGAGCAACCGACTGAAGGCTACGGATCAACGCCCAGCGATTCAGATTCAAAAACACTACGGCGAGCTATCCCCCATTGAGTGTTACGCGGGGCAAATGAACCAGGTGTTTATGAATTTGCTGACCAATGCGATCGACGCGATCGATGAGGATAAACGGGGCGATCGGGAACCGCCGCAAATTGCCATCACCACCACCTTGGCCGATCCTGAAACGGTGCAGATTGTGATTACGGATAATGGGCCCGGAATTGCCCCTGAGGTGCAACGAAACTTGTTTGATGCTTTTTTCACCACCAAAGATGTGGGCAAGGGAACCGGTTTGGGTCTGTCCATTGCCCAACAGATTGTGGTGGAAAGGCATGGCGGCCGGTTAACTTGTCGATCGGAGTTGAATCATTCAACTAGCTTTTTGATTGAAATTCCCATGCGGCAATTTGTGGAAGATTAGGCGATCGCCTCGCAGATCCAAATCCCAATCTCAATCCCAATCCAAGTCCCGATCGCCCCGGGCCAGAACAGTTAGTCCCTTGCCCTCAAGATTTGGCAACGGAAACATCAAGATCCTAGGGTTTCAATTACAGGGCTTCAATCACCAACCCTAAATCCCCGTTGCCGATCGCCCCTGTTTGCCCAACCGGAACACCACAAAATAGGCCAAATAAATGACATAAATCGCCAAGCCTAAAACTCCCAACACGCCCAGAAAACTAGGATTGGTGTTGTTGTGGAAATATTCTCGATAGAGCCAGGTGGGTTCCAACCAAACACGGCAAGCCGCATCCTTCACCAGCACTTCGCTGGGTTTCAGGGCGCAGGGCAAGGTCAACACCTGCGCCACCGTCCCGATCGCGCAGTAAATGGTCATGGCCCAGCGCCAAGCCTTAAACGCAAACTTCAGCCGCCCTTGGGGTTGGTCGTCAATTTCTTCATTTAAATCGACCCAGAACCACAGCCCAAGCGGAATCAACACCCGCGCCCCCAGCGCCGCCACAAAGCTCACGGGCAAAGAGCCAATCATCAAATACACCGTGATGGCCAGCAGGCTCGAAACCCGCCAATAGATCACCATCAGCTTTTGCAGCGCGTCGGCCTTGGCCACAAGCGCCCACAGCAACAGCCCTAGCGGTATCAAAACGGTAAACAAAACCGCCACGCGGTAGTCCGTCCAAACCAAGGATTCCAACCAGTTTTCAGCCATAGGAAGGGGCGATCGAGCCGACAGATTTTGAAGTTTTGGGTGTGCATTGTGTCGCACACTTTGGCGCACTCTATGCTACCGCGCTGTTTCCCCTTATGGGCCGCGCTGTGGATGGCGATCGCCCCAACGATGCCCAACCGGTTTGGCTGAATCCCCCCAAGTGGCTGCGAGTACCCACAATTTAATATGTACTCGTTATGATTATGGCTAATTAATGATGACCAACTCCCAAACGTCATGGCTGATTCTGCCCAGGTTGCTCCACCCAAACGCCGCCTCAACAATGCCTTCCAAAATTTGATGTCCTTGCATTGGTGGATGGTGCTGGCCTATCTCATTTTGTTTGTGGGAGGAACCTTCATGGCGCAACTGCCGCGCGAGGTTTCCTTTCGCCCCGGTTTCTATGATTTCCACAAGTCGATCGGGATTTTAACCATTGGTTTGTTGTTGGGACGGGTGCTGTTGTTGTTCCGAGTTTGGTGGCGAAAATATTCCCGTCGGCTGCCCAAACTGTCCACCCATTGGTGGCGTGTATTTCTGCTGCACAGCAGCCTCTATGGCTTCATGATTGTGGTTCCGGTCACGGGTATTTTTCTGTCTAATTCCGTGAGGCCTAATAATGTCAAATTTTTTGGCATTGTTGTGCCGGAGCTGTTTCCCCAAAATGCTGAGATGGTGGATTTGGGGCGTGGCTTACACTTTTGGTTTTCCTATAGCTTTTTGGTGTTTGTGATTGCCCACGCGATCGATCAATGGAAAGTTGTTCGTGCCCTGTGGCGGCGTTGGACAGGTTTTTGGAAGAAGTCATCATCCAACAATTCCAAAACGGCTCTCAAGTAATCTCAAGTCATTTCAAGTCATCGCCAGTTATCTTCAGTGACCTCCAATCATTTGAAGAAAGCCGATCGCCCCCGGTGAGAAAGCCCCGGAAGATGGATGCCGCTCCGCCTTCCGGGGTTTTGTCATTTGTCTCACTTGCCTTGAAAGCCTAGGGCGATCGCGCTAGGGTATCGAAAGCGCTGCCGTTGACCTATCAGCACCGATTGCGCATCATTTTGAACAGATCAGCCCCCCTCGATCGCCCTGTGAACCATGGCCCAAACCGCAACCACCGAACAAATTGCCTACGAACTTTCTTGGGTTAGTCGGAT
The DNA here is from genome assembly GCF_014698235.1 of Limnothrix sp. FACHB-406. Classification (NCBI taxonomy): domain Bacteria; kingdom Bacillati; phylum Cyanobacteriota; class Cyanophyceae; order Pseudanabaenales; family Pseudanabaenaceae; genus Limnothrix; species Limnothrix sp. FACHB-406. The sequence continues at coordinate 76,012 of NZ_JACJSP010000014.1, forward strand.
GGCGGATCTGAGTCCGCAGGAGTGGGATGCATTAGCCAAACCCCTAAAAACCCCCTTTTTGGAATGGGCTTGGTTGAATAATTTGGAAACATCGGGCAGCGCAATTCCGCAGGAAGGTTGGTTGCCATCCCACTTGGTTGTGCGCCGATCGGGAAAGTTGGTGGCCGCAGCTCCCCTCTATCTCAAGGGACACAGTTATGGCGAATTTGTGTTTGACCAGCAATGGGCAGATTTGTCCTATCGCCTAGGGGTTGATTACTATCCCAAGCTGTTAGGAATGACCCCTTTTACGCCAGCAGAAGGCTATCGATTTTTAATCGACTCTGCTGAAGATGAACGGGCAATCACTGAAATGATGCTGGGGGCGATCGATCATTTTTGTAGCCGACATCATGTGTCTGGCTGTCATTTTCTGTTCGTGGATCCCCAATGGCAACAACTCATGGAATCCTTGGGCGATTTCATTACCTGGAAACATCACAGCTACATTTGGACGAGTAATAACTATCAAACATTTGAAGATTATCTAGCGAGCTTTAACGCCAATCAGCGCCGCAATATCAAACGCGAGCGAAAATCCATGGTGAATAGTGGCTTGGAGTTCAAAACCTGGCAGGGTTCACAAATTCCCCACGGCTATTTTTCCAAGGTTTATGATTTTTACAGCAGCACTTGCGAGAAGTTTTGGGGCGGCAGCCAATATTTAACGCGCAAGTTTTTTGTGGATTTGGCCGATCAATTAGCCGATCGCGTGGTGTTGTTTACGGCCCATGCCCACGGTGACGATCGCCACCCGATCGCCCTCTCCTTTTGCATCACCAAGGGCGATCGGCTCTACGGTCGCTATTGGGGTTGCACGCGAGAAATTGACCATCTGCACTTCAATGCCTGTTATTACGAGCCGATCGACTGGGCGATCGCTCACGGAATTCAACTTTTTGACCCCGGCGCAGGGGGGCAACACAAACGGCGGCGCGGATTCCCGGCAACCCCCAACCACAGTCTGCACCGGCTTTATCATCCCCGGCTCGATCGGATTTTGCGAACCTATATTGATGAAATTAACCAATACGAACAACAACAAATTGATGCCATTAACGCTGAGTTGCCGTTTAGCCAAGCTCAGCCAGAACTAAAACTCTAAATCCAGATTTCAGCAAATTTTTGAATCAAGACTTTAATCAAGACTTTAATCAAGGCTTTAAGCAAGTCTTTAAGCCGTTTTGCAGCAGAACCTTCACGCAGTTGTTAAACTGGCCTTCTACCTGAAGCGATCGTCCCGTTGCAGGGCATATTCAACAGTAAGGCTGTAGCAGCGGTGTTGCAGGGATCGGGCTGTGGGGTCAGGCTGAGCGATCCTGCGATTCAACGCTGAGCGCCGCAACCCATGAACATCGCAGCACAATCACCCCGATCGGCTGGTGTTGTTGAGTGAATTCAATTTCTGGCTACGATCCGCTGGAGTGCCCGTTTTTATGAAGCGTCTGATTCAAATCGCGAGCATGGTTTTGTTGGGGTCGATCGCGGTGGCCACCGTTGAAGATGTGGCCTCCGCCAGATCTGGAAACCTGGCCGGGCGCTGGTTCAACCAAATGGCCAGCCATTGGCAAGCGGGCAAACAACAATTGAGCCAAGTGGGCCAGGGCGATCGCCTCAGTTGCAACCTGGTTTCCGTGAGTCCCAAGCGCCAAATTACCCGACTTTGCGCAACCCAAAGCCACCTGTAATCCGTGATCAAATCCGTGATCAAATCCGTGATCAAATCCGCGATCAAATTCTTTACGATCGCCGCACATTAATACAGCACCATTCCTGACGCTTCCACAACGTGGCCACAATCCAACCACTTTGTTCCAACGTGTCAGAAATTGCCTTGGCTTGATCTAACAAAATGCCACTCAACACTCCCCAAGTCTTTTGATGGCTAATTTGTTCTAATTGCGGAATCAAATCCACAATTACCTCCGCCAAAATGTTGCAGAAAAAGCCATCCACTTTGCGATCGCCCAACATCTCTTGCAACTTCTCAAAAGATCCCTGCTCCAGATGCACCCGATCGGGCTGAATATGGTTCAGCGAAATATTTTCTTGGGTTGCCCGCAAACATAGGGGATCAATATCCACCGCGTAGGCAGTTTTGGCCCCCACCAACAACGCCCCGATCGCCAAAATTCCCGACCCACAACCAATGTCTGCAACGATCTGCTCCGTGGGCTGGCCGTCAAAGCGCATCTCCATCGACTCCATGCAGAGTTGCGTTGTGGGATGGGCCCCCGTGCCAAAGGCAACCCCCGGATCCAAACGCACCACTACCCGCTTACCCGCCTCCGGCACATCCAACCAAGCCGGACAAATCAAGAACTGATCGCCCACTTCTTGCGGCTGCCAATGTTCTTTCCAACTGCTCGACCAATCCTCTTCATCAATCAAATTCCATTTGACCGTTGGTTCAGGCAAATTGGCCAAAATGGCATCTTGGCGTAACCAAAGCGCCAGGGCAGAAAGATCTAGGAGTTGCGCCTGCTCTTGGGGCAAATAGGCGGAAATCAAACAATTCTTGCCTTTATATTGGCTAGAGGTGCCTCGGCAACCAAAATCTTGAGTTCGCCAATAAACGGTGTCTTCGAGTAATGGGTGGCAGCGAATGTTGATTTCCCACCAACTATTAGCCATGGATCAAGTCCTGAAGGGGCGCTTTTGAATTTCTGTCGCTTCATTGTCCCATGGCCCTTGCGATTCCTCAGGCATCAGGCATTAAACATTAACCAGAATTCATTAACCAGAATTGAGCAGAATCAAGATCCAGCAGGATTAATCAGCATGAACCAGAATTAAGCAGGATTGATTAAGACCAATGACCGATGAGGAGTCCAAAGAGGAGTCCAGCGGGGTGATGATGGGCAACTCACCCATAACTGCCATCGTAATTGCCATCGTAATTGCCATGACCGGCAACCGCGATTATGGGCGATCAAACAAAAAACAATCGATCGCTCCCCACTGATCCGCCAGTCCGCCGCAATTTCGGTTGATAATGGCAAGCGGTGTTCCATCGCCATCCACCGGTCGTGCGCCCAGCCACCGACTTGTTTAACGCGGCGATCGCCCACACGCGATGCCCAGTGCAACCACCAACGGAGACCGATCGATCCTATGACCCGGATTGAAACCAAAACCGAACCGATGGTCGTGAACATGGGCCCCCATCACCCGTCCATGCACGGCGTGTTGCGGCTCATCGTCACCCTCGACGGCGAAAACGTCATCGACTGCGAACCCGTCATTGGCTATCTCCATCGCGGCATGGAGAAAATTGCCGAAAACCGCACCAACATCATGTTCGTGCCCTACGTCAGTCGGTGGGACTACGCCGCCGGGATGTTCAACGAAGCAATCACGGTTAACGCTCCCGAAAAGCTCGCCGGCATTGAAGTGCCCCGCCGCGCCAGCTACATCCGCATGATCATGCTGGAGCTGAACCGAATCGCCAACCACCTGCTGTGGCTTGGCCCCTTCCTGGCCGATGTGGGTGCGCAAACCCCCTTCTTCTACATCTTCCGCGAACGGGAGATGATCTATGACCTGTGGGAAGCCGCCACGGGCGCACGCCTGATTAACAACAACTATTTCCGCATGGGCGGCGTGGCCGCTGACTTGCCCTACGGCTGGATCGACAAGTGCCGCGACTTCTGCAACTACTTCGCGCCCAAAATCGACGAATACGAAAAGCTGATCACCAATAACCCGATCTTCCGCCGCCGCGTGGAAGGCATTGGCACGATCAGCCGCGAAGAAGCAATCAACTGGGGTCTGTCGGGCCCCATGCTGCGCGGTTCGGGCGTGAAGTGGGACTTGCGGAAAGTTGACCACTACGAGTGTTACGACGAACTGGACTGGGATGTGCAGTGGGAAACCGGCGGCGACTGCTTCGCTCGCTACCTGGTGCGGGTGCGGGAAATGCGCGAGTCGAACAAGATGCTCTTGCAAGCGCTGGATCAGATCCCGGGCGGCCCCTACGAAAACCTGGAAGCCCAACGGATGCTGGGCGGGCCAAAGTCCGAATGGAACGGCTTTGATTATCAGTTCATTGGCAAGAAGCTGGCTCCCACGTTCAAGATTCCCAAGGGCGAACATTATGTGCGCCTCGAAAGCGGTAAGGGCGAACTGGGTGTGTTCATCGTGGGTGATGACAATGTGTTCCCCTGGCGCTTCAAGATCAAGGCTCCGGACTTCACCAATTTGCAAATCCTGCCGCACTTGCTGAAGGGCGTGAAGGTGGCGGACATCATGGCGATTCTGGGCAGCATCGACGTGATTATGGGATCAGTCGATCGCTAAATTTGCCAACCCATTTGCATTCCAGTTGAATTCCAATTAAATTCTGAGCGAGGTCGTCCTTTGAGATGATCTCGCTTTTTTAATGGTGCTACCACAGGCCGGGGATTGGCTCAGAAGAACTTTGACCCAGAACGGTGAGCGATCGAATTTCAAATTCGTATTGGGTGCGATCGGCTCCGGGGCCAGTGCTGCGCCGCAACGTCCCCACGGCACTGTAAGACCGATCGAGGCTCCATGCTTGATCCTCAAGTCGGGCACTTTCCCAACGAATAGTGCGATCGACCTGACCGCCCGGGCGCAAGGTCAGTTGTTCAACACCCGTACATCGCAAATTGCTGAGGGCTAGCCATTGAGACCCCGCTCGCAATCCGGCGGGCCCTTGGCAGCGATTGCAATCTCGCTGGTCACCGGGCTGGGCGCTGCTGGGAAAAGGACAGGCCATGCGGGTACAGCCGATCGCCCCTTGCGGATCCGGGCTGGGTTGCAAACGGCCCTGTACTTCAATGAGTCGATCGACCCACCGTTGCGGATTGGCTAACAGATCCGCGATCGGGACAAGCTCCACTCGCCGTTCCTTGACCTGAATCGGTTGTTTGGTTGAATCCGGCAGCACAGCCCGATCTCCCGCCAGGGCCGCGCCGCCGGTACAAAGCAGCACGGAGAGCAAGGCGGCCCGCCCAAGGAAATGTTTGAACAAGGCTGGATCCTGGAACATCAATCTGGTTTCTAAGCAATCTGGTTTCTAAGCAATCTGGTTTCTGAATCCTGTTTCAAGGGCGACCGCAACCCAAGGAATCGGCCCTTAGCCGAGGCTGCGATCGCCCTAGGGGGCTAGCTGTCAAACATGGTGGCAATCAGGTCTGCAAACCGCTCAAACACCACGTTTCGCCGCACTTTCATGGTTTGGGTCAACAGACCATTTTCGATCGACAGGGGTTCCGCCAAAAAACGAAAGGTGCTGATCCGTTCCTCGGCTTTGTAGCCGGGGCGATTTTTCACTTCCCGTGCCAACTCATCTCGAATCAAGGCCTGTACCCGATCGCTTTGGAGATCCACCGAATCAAGCCCCTGTTCTGCGGCCCAAGCGGCGATCGCCTCCTGGTTGGGCACAATCAAAGCCCCGAGCGTCTTTTGGTCTTGACCCACCAACACAACTTGGCTGATGTAGGGACTGCGAATACAGGCATCCTCGATCGGCTGGGGTTCAATATTTTCCCCATTGGTCAGGACGATCGTGTCCTTGGCCCGCCCGGTGATGGTGATGTCCCCGATCGGCGACAGCCAACCCAAATCTCCCGTATCAAACCAGCCTTCCGAGTCGATCGCCTTCGCCGTTGCTTCCGGTTTGCCAAAGTAACCCGCCATAATCTGTGGGCCCCGGGCCAGAATTAGGCCTTTGTCGCCCACCGGGAGCGGCTGGCGGGTTTCAAGATCAACCGATCGCAGCTCCGTGGCCGGCAGCGGCAGCCCAGAAGTTCCCCGCAAATTTCGCCAGTTGCGCCGCACCGTCAGCACCGGGGAAGTCTCCGTCAGGCCATAGCCTACCAGCACATTCACCCCCACAATTTCAAAGAACATTTCCAGGTGGGTGGCCAAGGAACCGCCGCCACTGATGGCGTATTGCAGCTCTCCCCCGGTGGCCTGCCGAATTTTTTGATACACCAGTCGATCGCCCAAGCGGTGCAGCGGCCAATGGGCGATCGCCCGTGCCCCCGCCAACAATTTTTCCAAACCTGCTGCCGGTTTCGATCGTAACTCCAGCCCTTGCCAGCGGCGCTTGGCCCGCACGTAGCGCTCACTGAACCCCAAAAAGGTTTGGGCAATTTTTTGGGTACTGGCCGGTTGGGATTGGAATTGCTTTTGCACCCCTTCATAAATTGACTCCCAAAGACGCGGCACCGCCATCATGTATTGGGGCCGATGGGTTTTCAGATCGGCCTTGAGCTGGCGAATGTTGGTGTAAACCAAAACGCAACCTTGACAGAGCAAGTAATAGTCCCCAATCCGGCCAAAGGAGTGCCAGGTGGGCAGCAGGGTCAACACCCGATCGCCCGCTTGAGGAGCCACCACCGTTCGGAATGCACTGAGCTGATAGAGATAGTTCCCATGGGACAACATCACCCCTTTCGGTTGCCCCGTGGTTCCGGAGGTATAGATCAGCGTGGCTAGGGTTTTTGGATCCTGTTGGGGCGGTTGCCAGGGGTGATTTTTCAGGCGATCGCGCCCCCGCTCCAGCAACTCCAAAAAATTCAAAAGCAAGATATCATCCCCGATCGCGCCCGATCGCACCGGCTCCTCATCCGACAACAACACGATCGCCACCAAAGGCAAATCTCCCAGGCGATCGGCTAACCGATTCAACGTCTTTTGATTCTCAACAATCAAGAGCCGCGCCTCACTGTCTGCCAGGATGTAGCGCAACTCCTCCGTTTCCGCCAAAGAACTCCGCACCGCATTGGCAAACCCCGCCGCCATCGTGCCCTGATCCGCCACAAACCACCGAGCACTATTGTCCGCAAACAGCGCAACCCGAGGCGGCACAACCAATCCCGCCTCCTCCCGCGCACTGGCATCCTCAGGACTCAGCAGCGTTTGCAGTCCCGCCGCAAACGTTTGCAGATATTCCAGCAGTTCCGCAAAATTCAGCTCCAGCGCTGGTGACGAGTGGCGATCGCGCAGGGCCGGCAACGTGCCAAAGCGTTGGGCTGCCCGCACCCACACCTGAGTCAAATTTTGTGCGCCCGAATAGTCCACGGCACGGCCCATCTGGGCCCGATCCTGGGGAAATAGCTCCGATTCGGCAAAGGCAGAAGCAATCATGGCAAAGGGGTGCTAAAACAGGCGATCAACAAAGCAACACAACCCTATCGGGTCATTTGCCGCTTCAGCAACTCTCCCCGGGCGATCAGGTCAATAAGAAAGAGCGTGAGTCCCATTATTCCTGATGCCTTGTTGCCCAGGTATTGTCTTTAAGATCATAAGGATCATATTTATTGAGCCAGCTCCCAGCAATCATACTTATTGAAGATGGTGATATAATAGCGCCTAGTTTTTGACTAATCTTCAGAGTCGAGCAGTACCCTATGGCAGTCTATGAAACCGAAAATTGCATTATCGGGGTCGAATTTTCTTGGGCAGAGGGACTATGGTATTGGGTTAGAGGATGGGTTGTAGGAAAAGAAGGCCCAGTTCATCAAATAAACTTAACCATGCCACAAACTGAGACTCATGAGCTTTCCTGGCATAGCCGCAAAGATGTTGCAAGCCTATTCCAGCAATACTCTCCACCAGAAAATTGTGGCTTCACAGCTTGTTTTGAAAAAAAAAGCTCAGAATGCTTTCAGCTTCAAATCAAGAGTGATAATGGAAACTACTCTTGGCAAGTTCCCTATAATCTAGAAAAGCTAAAGTATCACGACGAGTTATTATTTCCTGAAGGAGAAGAAGACCTTTACACTCAGTTCATTAGAATTTGCAATGAAAAGCATTTGGATGTCTTGGAAATTGGCTCTCGGATAGTTACATCTGAAAGCCAGCGTGTTCACTTCCAAGATGTAAATTCATACACAGGATTTGACTACTACAAAGACGAAAACACTGATGTTGTTGGAGATGCTCACCAGCTTTCTCGTTATTTTGGGGATCGAAAATTCGATGCTATATTCTCGCGATCTGTCTTTGAGCATTTAGCAATGCCCTGGTTGGTTGCCCTAGAAATTAACCGCTTGCTTAAGCCAGGTGGAGTCACGTTTCATTCCACACACCCAGCCTGGCCTATTCATGAAATGCCATGGGATTTTTGGCGGTTTTCCAGTGAAGGGATGAAAGCTCTTTTCCCGGACACACTTGGTTTCCAAGTTCTTTCATGTCGCATGAATTCCCCAGTGCGAATGTACATGGAACAGCCATTGGAATGTTTGGAGTTTCCCTTATTTCGAAGTTATGCAGGTGTCGCAATCTTGGCTCAGAAAATTCAAGACTTTGATGAGAGTGTTTTTCGCTGGAATGCTTCACTTGCAGGAGTAGTTGGTGAAGGTAGTCACTACCCTGAGCCTCAAAAACAGCAACCAGCCGATCAATCAAACATTACAGATCCAGATTTTGTAATTTTTTAACACACTTGTGGGTTTAACTCAGTTACACTGTTAACCAAGTGGGTTGGTGCAGAAGCCAACAAAGGAGCTTTGAAGCCGCCAATTCATGATTGGTAAACAATTTAACTCTAACTTATTGACTGTCCTGTTGGTGCAATTTGGAAGCATTTGATCACTCAATAAGTTACTCGCTCTTTCAAGCCTGGTGTATATTCCATGGAATACAATCTCGGTCATTTTACAGACGTTGTCCCTGACTCCCGCCGTCCGCCACTTGATCGGACAATCGCACCTCCTAATTTGACTTCTGATCAGGAATACTGGCGCAGGTACGGTTACCTCATCATCGAAAATTTTATTCCCCAAGACCTGATTGATCGCTACTGCAAACGCTTTTTGAAAGACACCTTAAGTATTGGCAAGATTGGATACTTGAGTCCAACTCCCTACTTAGAGGTAGATGAAATTAAAAACCTTTGTCTCTACCCGCCACTTTTAGACAAATTACGGGAACTAATTGGCCATGAAATGGCTATGCATCTTAATCTAACAAACTGGAAGTCTACCCAACGAAATTGGCATCAGGATGATTACCTAAACCCTGTAAGCGTGAATGCTCACTATGCAGGAGTTTGGTTTGCTCTAGATTATATTCATCCAGATTCCGGGCCTTTTGAGTTTGTTCCTGGCTCTCATCGTTGGGATGTTTGTCGTCAAGAGAAAATTCTTTCTGCACTACCGCCTGAAATTCGTAGTGATCCGGACTGGCCATGGCATGCAGAAAAAATTCTTAACCCGCTCTATGATGCAGAAATCGAGCGCCAGCGAGTCCAGCCAGTAACTTGGTGTGGGAAAAAAGGAGATGTATTGATTTGGCACGCTTGGCTGTTGCATCGTGGTAGCTTGCCTAGGAATCCCGAAATCGTGCGTCCTACGATCATCACCCATTACTCCAGTGTAGACCATAGACCAGATATGCCTTACATTGCCGAACATCACTACCACAATCGGCCAGGTAAGTACTTCCTCTTTGACCGCCCAGCAGAAGCAGAGCTAAATCGGCAGCAGGGGTTTCCATGTCATCCAAATTCCACTCCTCAAGTGCTTAACCCCCTCACTCCAAATTCAACTATCCTTTTTTGAGCACCACTCTGATTAGTATCCTTGTGCTAAAGAGTTTCTGGAGACCTGTGACAGTGCCTATCAAAATAATGAGTTCCAAGGCAAAATGTCTGACCTAACAGAATTTCTGCCTGTACATATCACTGAGTTACGGCACTACCAAAATCTTTACTCTGCCAACCGTGCTATGAAACCTAGAGTTACCTGTTTAAATTTCTGTTAAAGTCTATAAGAATGCTTTGAAATTGCATCTTTTGGAAGTTTTCAAAAGATGTTTTTCAATAAATGGTCACAAGTAGAAGACATCATTAGGTAATCGAAGGCATCATTAGGTAATCCCTGAAGACACCCATGAGAATTCATCCTAACCTCAACCTCAAAAAAGCCTTGCTATTTAAAATTGACCTCGGTTGTGGTGGATGCAAACGAGAAGGAACGATTGGCATCGATAGTTTTCCGCAGCCAGGTGTTGATTATGTCTTAAACCTAACGTCTGACCCTATTCCTCTGCCCGATCGAAGTGTTGACAAGGTTTACTCATCCCATTTTCTAGAGCATGTCCAAGACAATGATTGGACGGGGCACATTTTTCCTGAAATTAGTCGCGTCTGCGTTTCTGGGGCGGAATTAGAGCTTTGGACTCCCTATAATTGGTCGAATTCTGCATTTATCATGGGGCATCGGAAATACATTAATGAAGATGATTATTTTCATTTATGTGTTTGGCATTATCAAGTTTGGGAAGCGACGCTCAAGGCGCGTTGGTTGTTGCGGGAAATTTGCTATGTGATTCCAACTGATGTGTTGGTTGATTTGCATCGTCATGGCGTGTCTTTGGATTTTGCGCTGCGCTATTTCAAAGGCATTGTTCAGGAAATCGGGGTTTTTATCGAAGTGCAGCACGACTATGATGGGCCGCCGGTTGAGCCAAAGCGGACTTTTGCCATTACCCGCGATTCTGAGCACTATCCTGTGAAACCCGATCGGGGCCCGGCGGAGTGGTCGGATGTGGAAGCGGCCATTCATGCTTTTCGGGGCTAGGCGCTGGATTGGCTCTCCTAATTCAATTCTGTGCTGACTGTTGCGATTCCGACCTATAACGGGGCCGATCGCCTGCCGATCGTCCTGGAGGCGTTGTTGGCCCAGGTGGAAACCCAGGCGATCGACTGGGAAATTTGGGTGATTGACAACAATAGCGACGATCGCACCCGGGAGGTGGTGGCCGCCTTCCAAGCTCGATCGCCTCGAATTCATTGGGATCAAGAGCCACAACAGGGCGCGGCCTTTGTCCGGCAGCGGGCGATCGTGCGATCGGGTGCGGCTTGGGTGGCTTTTTTGGATGATGACACCGTGCCGGATCCCGATTGGGTGGCTCGGGTGTGGCAGTTTGCCCAGGGTGATTGGGTCGATCGAAACCTGGTGGGGGCTTTTGGGGGGCGCATCCTGCCGGTTTTGGAGGGGCCGGAGCCGGTGGGATTTGCACGGATTCGATCGCTCTTTGCCATTGTCGATCGGGGCGATCGACCGTTTGTGTATGAGCCAGGGCGCGGCCTGTTGCCGCCTTCGGCGGGGTTGGTGGTGCGTCGGGCCGCTTGGTTGGCGGCCGTGCCACCTCGGTTACTTTTGGGCGGGCGAACGGGAAACACCTGGCTTACTTCCGAAGATCTGGAAGCGCTGGTCTACCTCCAACGAGCGGGCTACTCTGTGGCCTATTGCCCCGCCCTGCGCCTCAGTCACCGGCTGCCGGCAACTCGCTTCACGGCCGATTATCTCCGCTCTTTTGCTCAGGGAATTGGCTGGAGTCGCTATGTGGTGCGGCTGTTGCGGGTGGATCGATCGCGCCGATTCCTGATCCCGTGGTTCTATGGTTTGTCGGATTTGCGTCGGTTGTTGCGCTGGTGGCTGCAACATCCGGGCGGGTGGCGATCGCGAGATCCGGTGTTGGTTTGCGAGCGATCGCTCCTGATTAGCACCCTAACCAGTCCTTGGGTGATGGGTCGCTGGTTTCGCGATCGAGAGCAACGGGGCGATCGCCAAGTCATTGCCCGTGCGGCCCAACGGGCGGCCGGCTCGTCGCAGCCCTTGACTCCCCAAATTGCGATCGCGATTCCGATTTACAACGGAGCCGATCGACTGCCTGCCCTGTTTGATCGGCTCCAAGTTCTGGAGATTCCGCCCGGTTTGCGGTGGGAAATTTGGGCGATCGACAACAACAGCAATGACGGCACGATCGCCCAACTGCGCCAAATTCAACAAACTTGGAACCGCTGCCCTTTACATATCAGCCAAGAACCACGCCAGGGAGCCGCCTTTGCCCGACAACGGGCCGTGCGGTTGACGGCGGCCCCTTGGGTGGCCTTTTTGGATGATGACAACTGGCCGGAACCGGACTGGCTACGGGAGGCGATCGCCTTTGCGGAGGCTCATCCTCAAGTTGGGGCGTTTGGGGGCAAGGTCTTGGGAGCCTACGCGATCGACCTGCCGCCGGCCCTGCGTGACTTGGAAGGCTATTTAGCCATTCGTAGCTATCCTGAGTTTGCCGATCGCCCCGGCCCCTTCCTGGCTCAGCAGTTGCGTCTCCCGCCCGCTGCGGCGTTGATTGTCAATCGAGCTGCTTGGTTAGCCACCGTGCCCCCGGAACCCCAATTAAGCGGGAAATTAGCCGGCCGCTTCGTGCAGGGGGATGATTATGAACCCTTGCTGTATCTGGCGCGGGCGGGCTGGGAAATTTGGTTTGCACCCCGCCTAAAAACCCATCACCAAATTCCCGCTTGGCGACTTGATCGCGCCTATCTCATTCGCCTGGCCCGGGCCTGTGGGTTGGCGACCTTTGCCCTCAAACGGATCATTACCCCCCTGATCGCCTGGCCCGGGTTGGCGCTGCGAATCATGGTTGCCAATGGCTACAAAGCGCTGAAGTTGCGATCCTTGCGCCAAGATGCCGATCCCTCGATCTCGCTGACTGCCACGGTGCGCCAAGCTTTTTTCTGGGGTTGTGCCCTCAGTCCCTTGGCGCAACTCCGATTGCCTAGGCTTCGGAAGCCCAAGATCTAGGTGCGATCGACTAGGAGCGATCGACTAGGAGCGATCGATCAGAGAGCGAGGAGATGGCTGCGAGTTATTAGAATCCTGAGAATCCTGGCTTTCGCGATCTTTCTGATCCACCGCATCAGGACGCGACTCGATCGGGGAGTCCATCTCATCAGACTCAGAGGATGAACCGGGGCGATCGGTTGGCGTTGGCGTAGATTCAGGAACCTCAGTCCCAGAAGGGCCACTCCCCGATCGTTCAACCCCTTGCTGACGAGCCTTATAGAAGGTTTCCAGACTGTTGCGATCGCCCACAAAGCGCCAATGCCAAGGTTCATAGGACACGCCTTGACGATTGCCCTCCGGAAACGACAACTCAAAATTAAACCGAGCCGCATGATCCGCCAGCCAGCGGAAAGCTCTCGTTCGTTCAAAGTTCTGATTCAAATTGGTTGAAGGCGCATTGGCATCCCCAATATCCACCGCATAGCCCGTGTGGTGTTCGCTATAGCCGGGGGGCGCACTCACCTCAGCCCGCTTGGTAGCCGCTTGGTTGCGGGCAGCCTTGATGTTGAAAAACACGGACTGTTGTTGCTCCACGGAGCGAAACGCCGACAGCACCACCAAATTCACCCCATCCGCCCGAGCCGCAGCGGCCATGGAGCGATAGGCCCGAGCGGCCGATCGCCGCAATCGCATCTGGCCATCATTGCTAATGGGGCTAAGTTCCGATTGGGGTGCTTCTTCGTAGGGCAAATGGCCCAACAGGGAGTTGGGATCCGGCGTAGGGCTGGCGGGAGCCGTGGGGCTGGGGGTGCTACCGATCATTTGGTCTAAGCGTGCTTGCCAGGCATTGGGCAACTGTCGCGCTGACCAAAGGTAGGCAAAACCGCCCGCCGCGATCGCCCCGAGACCCAACAATCCCCCCAAAATACCCAGCCAGGGCCGCCCCTGGGGCCGCGCCGGCCCATTCACCGCCTGTTGATTCGCATCGCGCACCGCTTCCGGCACTTCGGCACTGCCCATCACCGTCAGCAAGCCAGCTTCCAACTCTGAAGCGCGATCGGGGCGCGAGCGTTTTGACACTTGGGGGCCAACTCCCGCCGCCGAGGAAGGCTTGGCAGTTTGGTTCGATTCAGCCTTCTCAGCCCTATCCGAAGCATCCATACTGAACCACTGGGGCGCGTGCTAGACGATTGCAGCAAAAACTACGCCCCCATTCTAGGGATATTCATCCGCGCCATGGGCCCAAGACCAAAAAATCAGCCATGATTTAACCCTCGGCCGGAAGTTGAACCGCAACCATAGGGGACTGATTGTTCAGATCCCAGCGCGAGCACCGGGGTTTCGGAATTCGGATCAGGCTATTTCTGGGTGTTTGCTCTGTGCGCTAGCTTTAGGCGCTTATGGGTGGATAACAGGCTATTTCTTTAGATTGAGTTAATTCTGCTAATTGAATCATGTTAATTTGCGAATTGTCCATTGGGTTAATGCTAATTTGGGGATTGCCAATTTTGTGAATTTCGAGTTGGCGAGTACCAAGCTCGCTAGTACGAATTGAGTGCCTTCCTGGGTTGATCATGGTTCACCTAATCACTGATTCATGGCATCTGTGATGGAACCTAACCATGGCTTCAGGGAAAGGCTGCAATTGGGTAAATACTCAAGGAATTGGGTTAGTGCCAATTCAATTCAATTCAATTCAATTAACGCCAATTCGATTAACATTCATTTAATCCGTGAGTTCTGAAGAAAATGCTAGAAAATTTCCAGGTTTTTGAACAAGATTTATCAGCAGAAGCCCTGGCTGACTATCGCCAAGCCTCTGCCCTGGCGATCGATACGGAAACTATGGGCCTTAAACCCTGGCGCGATCGCCTCTGTTTGGTACAGATTTGTAATCCGGCGGGGCAAGTGGCCGTGGTGCGAATTGCCCGAGGGCAGACTGGTGCACCAAACCTGAAGCAGCTTTTAGAAAATGAGGCGATCGAGAAGGTTTTCCACTTTGCCCGTTTTGATGTGGCCATGTTGCAATACCACCTGGAGATTGCCACGAACCCCATTTTTTGCACCAAAATTGCTAGTAAATTAGCCCGCACCTACAGCCCCAAACATGGCCTCAAAGACCTGATTAATGAACTGGAAGGGGTGGAGTTGGATAAACGCCAGCAGAGTTCCGATTGGGGCAATGCGGTGAATTTATCGGTGGCGCAATTGGAATATGCTTCCAATGATGTGCGCTATTTGCTCAGTGCTCGACAGAAACTAATGGCAATGTTGCAGCGTGAAGAACGTTGGGAATTGGCCCAGCAATGTTTTGTGGCTCTTCAAACGATCGTGCAACTCGATTTGCTGCAATACGAGAATATTTTCGAGCATTAAAGGCTGCGGTTGTTGCCCCTCATTTCTGCAAGCTAGGAGCGCTTAAATCAGGTTCAAGATTTCCTGGGCTGCCCGATCGGTTGCGCCGTCGCCCCCGAGCCGATCGCGCATGGCTTGGTAGTCCTGCTGAAGCTGGGCGGCCCGATCGGGTTGCAGCAGGGCGATCGCCTCTTGGGCAATTCGATCGGGGCTGGCCTGTTCCTGCATCAACTCCGGGACGATCGCCTGTTCGGCCACCAAATTGGGCGGCGACATGAATGTAATTGAAAACTTCAGCAGATGACGGGCGATCCAAGCGGTGATTGGACTCACTTTGTAAATCACCACCTGCGGCACTTTCAACAGCGCCAACTCCAAATTCACCGTGCCAGATTTGGTCAAGGCTAAGTCGGCGGCGGCCATGGCCAGCAAGCTATCACCGACAATTTCCGCCTGGAGACCAAATTCAGCGATCGCCTGTTCAATGGCGGGTCGGTAAGCGGGCAGAGAAACCGGGATCAAAAACCGAGCCTTGGGGTGATGATCCTGCACTTGGCGAGCGGCCGCAAAAAGGCTGGGCATCAAGAGTTTTAGCTCTTGGCGACGGGAGGCCGGCAGCAACACCACCGCCAATTCATCGGTGCTCAGTCCCCAATGCTGGCGGGCGGCGGCCCGATCGGGGGCTTGGGCCAAGCGATCGATCAACGGATGCCCAATCCACTTCACGGCGGCTCCGTAGCGTTGATAGTAGGTGGCTTCCTGGGGAAAAATTGCCAGAATCACATCCGTCAGCCCCACCACCTGCGTGGTGTTGCGATCGCCCAAAGACCACACCCACTCTTGGGGCGCAATGTAGTAAGCGGTGGGCACTTGGGGCAATTGGCGCTTAAAGAAATGGCCCATGGTCAAATTGGGGCCAATGTAGTCAATAAAAACGGCCACATCGGGCGGTTGCTGGCGGAGGGTGGCTTTGGTTTGCCATTGGAGCTTCAGGGTCGGAATGACGAAGGGCAGAGCCTCCCAAAGGCCGATCGAACCGATCGCACTCGTATCAAAAATCAGCCGGGCCCCCGCCGCCGCCATGCGCGGCCCCCCGAGCGCCGTAATTTCCAAAACCTGGCCCCGAGACGCTGCTGCCCGCTGTAAGGCCTGGATCAACAGGGCCCCCTGCAAGTCCCCGGACACTTCCCCCGTGCTCAGAAAAATCCGCAAAGGGCGATCGGGCGTTCCCAATTTAGTCATGGCTGCTGCGGTGGGGTTTGCGGCCGGTCATCGGGCCCCGCCGTCCCGCCTTAGACTGCTGCAAAAACCGAATCAAGTGTTGCAACGCTTCGCAGGAGGGCAGCAGCATGAGTTCCTCAAGGGCTTGCTCCAGCGTGGCCTCAGAACGATACAAAATCCGAAAGGCTTTGTTCAGGGTTTGGGTGGTCAGGCCGTTGTCTAGCTCGTCATAGCCGGCCCGCTTCAGCCCCACACGGTTCAAGGTGCGCACTCGGCCGGGGCTGCCCTCCACCAACATAAACGGCGGCACGTCCCGATCGATCCGGCTCATGCCGCCGACCATGGCCAACCGGCCAATCTTGACAAATTGATGAACTCCCAACACGCCGCCAATGGTGGCCCGCGACTCGATCGTCACATGGCCCGCCAAGGCCACCCCATTGGCAATCACCACCCCATCTTCAATGAGGCAGTTGTGGGCCACGTGGCTGTAGGCCATCAACAGGTTTCCGTCCCCCACTTGGGTCACTTCCCCTTCGTGGGTGGCGCGGTTGATGGTCACGTATTCGCGAATTTTGTTGTCGTTGCCAATGATCGTTTGGCTGAGGGCCCCTTGATATTTGCGATCTTGAGGCTCTGTGCCGATCGCGGCTCCTGCAAAAATTTGGTTTCGTTCCCCCAAGGTGGTGTAACCGTCAAGGATCACATGGGGGCCAATCTGAGTTTCGGCCCCGATCGAAACGGCGGGGCCAATGACGGCATAGGGGCCGACTGTCACCGTGGGATGGAGTTCTGCGTCGGGATGAACGATCGCCGTCGGATGAATCGCTGCTTTCATGGGATCGGTGCGATCGCGCTGCCCTGACACACTAATACGTTTAGCCAATGCTGAAAAGTCTAGTTCGTCAACTAGTCCGCTAGTCCACCAGGGAGAACATCAACTCGCCCTCACAGGCCAGTTGCCCTTCCACTTCCGCCCGGCCGTGCATTTTGCCGAAGCGTTTTTGCTTCACCCAAAGCAGTTCGACGGTCATGATCAGTTGATCGCCGGGAACCACGGGCCGACGGAAGCGCACTTTGTCAATGCCCCCAAACATGAACAAGCCTTGACCGGGGTTGTCTTGCATTTGGGTGAGCACCACGCCGCCCACCTGAGCCATGGCTTCCACAATCAGCACCCCTGGCATGATCGGGCGATTGGGAAAGTGGCCTTGGAAGTGGGGTTCATTGAAGGTGACATTTTTTAGCCCCACGGCCCGCTTACCGGGAACATAGTCGATGATTCGATCGACCAAGGCGAAGGGGTAGCGGTGGGGAAGCAACCGGTGAATGTCTTCAACGGTGAAGGTGGTGGGCCCAACGGGGCGATCGGCCTGATCCGTTGTGGTTGTGTCCTGGGTCTGGGCGGTGACAACGGGTTCTGGAGCAGAAACAGTGGACATAGGACTTTGCAACCTAAACAACGGGCCAGTGGGCGATCGAGCGGGCAAAACCACGGATGGTCACGAACTCCTGTGAGGGATGGGCGTGCCTATCCGCTGCTGGGCAATTGGATGGGTGTTGACTGAGCAATGGCGGAACTCTGGGCGAGCGCTGATGGTCGAGGACTCATTGCCGATCGGGTTCCGATCAAGGTTCGATCGATGACTGATCAAGGTTCGATCAATCAATTG
Organism: Limnothrix sp. FACHB-406; assembly: GCF_014698235.1. Lineage (NCBI taxonomy): Bacteria > Bacillati > Cyanobacteriota > Cyanophyceae > Pseudanabaenales > Pseudanabaenaceae > Limnothrix > Limnothrix sp. FACHB-406. Next base: position 93,851 of record NZ_JACJSP010000014.1, read on the forward strand.
CCGACCGACTTTCGATCGAAGACCCATTGCCAATCATTGCCGCCAGTTTGGCCACCAGTTGCCCATGAAGACGATGGCTGGCTTTGTAGGCCAAGTAATGGGCGCGCGGAATGGTTCCGAGCAGGGCCAAGTCGCCAACTAAGTCTAAGATTTTATGACGCGCTGGCTCATTTTCATACCGCAAGGGCGGATTCAGCCAGCCCGCTTCGCCACAGACTAGGGCATTGTCCAGGCTGCCACCTCGGATCAGGTTGGCGGCCCGCAGTTGTTCAATTTGGTGGGCTAAGCCAAAGGTGCGGGCAGGGGCAATGTCGTGGGCAAAGGAGCCGGGTTGGGGTTCCGGCTCGATCGGGCAGAAGGCTGCTCCGGGTGACCAACTGTGCCATTGGTTGCCGATCGCGGGTAGGGCAAAGTCAATCCCATAGCTAAATCGCAGTTCCGCGGCGGGCAAGGCGGCCACAAAAGCATCGCCCTCAGGGATCCAAAGGGGTTCAGCAATGGTTGCCGGATCGGTTGCTGGCGTGCGGGTGCTCGGCAAGGCCCGCAGACCAGCTAGGGCGATCGCCCGACACCATTCAATGGCGGAACCGTCCAACAGGGGTACTTCGGGCCCATTAATTTCCACCTGGGCCGCCCCCACGCCACAGGCGACCAAGGCGGCCATCAGGTGCTCGATCGTGCGGACGGTGGCTTGCGGATCTTGGGGCGATCGAACCTCCGTGGACAGTTGCGTTTGAGAAACTAAATCCCAATGCGCGGGAATGACCGGGCGATCGGGCAAATCCGTACGCACAAACCGAATACCCGGTTCCAGGCTGGGCTGCACCCACAGGGTTACGGGCAATCCGGAATGTAGCCCCACGCCCGATCGACTAAAGGCCTGGCCGAGGGTGCGTAGGGGGGCGATCGGGCGCTGGATCTCCGGCGCGATCGCCATAGCCTCCGAGGACGGCCCGACCATTGCGGGTTCCGGTTGGGGTTCCCCTTGCAGTTCTGGTTCTAATGCCGTTGGTAATTCCCTTTGCATTGCCCCTAGAACCGCTCACCGATACCAAAGTGCAGTCGATTGCCGCCCTCGCTGTTCCAGCCATAATCCAGCCGGATTGGGCCAAAGGGCGTGCGGGCCCGCAGTCCAACCCCATAGCCCACACCCCAACCGGGCTTTTCACGCACCACGGCCGGTTGCCCGGGCACATCTTCCCCAGATCCAAGGTCGGTGGCAAAGTCCAGGAACAGCACGCCGCCCACGGGAATTTGTTCCGTTACCTTCAACAGGGGGAAGCGATATTCCACCGAAGATTGGAAGAAGTAGCGACCGCTGCCCACCTCGCCTTCATCAAACCCGCGCACGGAGTTGGTGCCGCCTAGGGGGAAAGCTTCATAGGGAGGCAAGTCTCCAAACACGCCGCCCGCTTGCAGGTTCACGGCGATCGTTTCGGGGCCGTTGGTGAACTTGGTGAATTCCACCGGGAAATAGCGGCTGTAGTTGGCCCGCAGTCGGGTGAAGAAAATACCGGTAATGGGAATGGCTTGATCCAGACCCACCCGGAAGAAGGAGCCTTGGGTGGGGGTGACTCGATCGTTTCGGCGATCGTTGGTCAGGGCCAGTTGCAGGGTGAAGATGTCGTCCTTGCCGTCCTCGTTGAAGGCCAGTTGGTTGCCATCTTCGTCTTCGGGGCTGAGGTCGCCATCGCGATCGACAATGCGCACATGCTGGAACTCTGCCCCCAAGGAGCCGCTCCAGGTGCTGGACAGGGGCCGGCTAAAGACCACGCGCCCCCCGGTGCGATCGACCCGAGGCAGATCGCCATTGTCCAACTCCACTTCGCGCTCACCCCCATCAAAAATCAGCGAGATCGATCGCCGCTTGTAGAGGTTCACCGTGTAGGACGTTCGGTTGGGGTCACCCGCAATCCAAGGATCCGTGAAGCTGAGGTCAAAGCCCAAACCCCGCTCCGACAGTTGCACTTCTGCGCCCAGCTTTTGGTTATTGCCCCCCAGGTTTTGTTCCTGGAAACTGACGGAACCAAAAATGCCGCTGGTGGAGCTAAAGCCCACTTCCGTTCCCAAAACGGCGGTGTTTTTCTCCTGAAGATTCACCGACACATCCACCTTGCGCGGATCCGTGCCGGGATTGAGGGTTAACTGCACATCTTCGAAAATGCCCAGTCCAAAGACGCGCCGCAAATCCTTCTGAATTTGATCGCGGTTAAACACTGCGCCCGGTTTGGTGTCCATTTCGCGGAACACAATGAAATCGCGGGTGCGGCCGGTGACCGTTGTGCCATCTTCGTTGGTGGGTTTGCCCTCGTCGTTCAGGAAGGTGATGTTGATGTCTTCAATTTGCCCTTCCGCCACTTCCAGGGTCACGTTGCCGTCTCGACCCACGCGCGGCGATCCCACCACTTGGGCCAGCACATAGCCATTGGACTGATACCACTGGGTGAGCTGTTTGATCGACTCTTGCAGCTTGTTCAGGTTCAGGGTGGAGCCATACAGGGGGCTGAAGATCCGATCAATTTCCGTGGCTGGCAGCACCGTGGAGCCTTCAATTCGCACCGCCTGTAAAACCGGGTTGGGGGTGACCTCAAAGGTGACCCGTACCCCCAAGGGGGTGTCGTCCGGCACGGCACGCACGTTGGCGAATAGTCCCGTGGCAAAAATGCGGTTGATGTCCTCTTGCAGTTGGCTGCGGGTGGCCGTTTGACCTGGCCGGGTGCGAATGACTTTGTAAACCTCCTCTTGCAAGGTGGCTTCTGCGCCGGCCACAACCACTTCCGCAACCAGAACTCTGGCTTCAGTTGGGGTTTGCTCAGGGGCGGCGGGTTCTTCGGTGGCTGGGCTGGGGGCAGGTTCCCCTTGGGCGATCGCCCCGGTTGAGGGCTGGGGGCTGGGCTGTGCGGGCCCGGCGGCGATCGTGCCGTTGACCGGGTTGGCCGTTGGGGTTGGTGCTGTCGGGCCGGCGGCCACCGCGATCGGGGCGGGGGGCACAGGATTGGCCGTGACCGCTGGGGAAACCGGCGACAACTCCGGAGTCGCGGCCACGGATTCCGTGGCTAGCTCCGCCGTTGACTGGGTGGCCGATGCCGAGTCCGTGGTTGGCTTCGTTGCCGATTCCGCCGTTGATGCTGCTGCCGATTCCGTCGCCGTGGGTGGTTCTGTCGCCCGGGCTGCTGGACTGGTCACCGAGACGATCGTGGCACTTGCAGCCAGCACTGGCCACAGGATCATCAAACGCAAAACACGCATACACTCCTCACCTTAGGACGCAGCCAACTTTCGATGTGGCGGTGGAAACAACGGGTTAGCGTCCAATTTAGCCATTGAGATGGGTTTGAGGCTCGCTGCTGCGCCGTTGCTCCGAATTTAGGGGTCGGACATCGATCGAGGATTGCAATCGACCACGCGCCACCGGGAGCCATCTCACTCCATCTGAATTCGGTTCGCTAACCGACAACCCAACCAACAACCAAAACAGTGCAATCCTACCGCAGGAGTTTGTCGCTTGAGAGTGGCCAGGGGATCTCTAATTCGCCAAAACCTTTTCCAGGACTCGCTGATAAGCCCCTTCCACGTTTCCTAAATCTTGGCGGAAGCGATCCTTATCCAACACTCGGGCGATCGGGTCGGTTTCCTTGGCATCCCACAGGCGACAGGTATCCGGGCTAATCTCATCCCCCAGCACAATCCGCCCGCCGGAGTCGATGCCGAATTCGATCTTGAAGTCCACCAAGATAATGTCGCACTGCTGGAAAAAGTCGCGCAGGATTTCGTTAATCCGTTGGGTCAGCTCCGTAATTTCTCGTACCTGAGCTGGCGTGGCCAACTTCATGGCGTAGATTCGGCCCTCCGTCACCAATGGATCCCCAAATTCATCATTCTTGTAGCAGAACTCAATCAACGGGGGTTCCAGCGGCGTACCCAGGGCAATGCCCGTTTGTTTGCAAAGACTACCGGCGGCAAAATTCCGCACAATCACTTCCAACGGCACGATGGTCAAGGCCCGCACATTCATTTCATTGGGAGCGGGGCAGTCCACAAAGTGGGTCGGCACGCCCGCCGCTTCCAGCTTGCGAAACAGGTGTTCCGACATGGTGCAGTTAATGCGCCCTTTACCCGCGATCGTCCCTCGTTTTTGGGCATTGAACGCCGTGGCATCGTCCTTGTAACAGGCCAACAGAATGGTGGGATCCGCCGTGGCGTACAGGATTTTGGCTTTGCCTTCGTAAAGCTTTTGTAGAGCGGTCATGGATTCCTGAAGCGCAATAATTCCTGAAGCGCAATAAATTTCGACCCATCCAGCTTAGGGCCTGTCGTCCATGGCCAGCCGCTGAGCGATCATGACGGCTCGATGGCCGCCCGGTGGCCTGGTTGGATTGCTGCAATTCTGCACTGCTGTGTGGCTGTTGCGTGGCTAGAGTCCCGTTTGGTTAAATCCCCACCCGATCGCGATCGGGGTTTAGCCATTGCCACAGGAAATCGTAGTGATGGATATAGCCTGGTTCCTCAGCCACGCGGGCGGCCGCCAACAGGGGCGACACCAGCGCCTTAATCGTCAGGGCAATCAGAAACGGAATTCCGACCAGGGCGCTGCAAAGGGCGGCCGCTACCAAAACGTTGAGATGAAAATTCACGGCCGATCGGGCGTTGGCCTGGGCCCGGGGGTCAGGAGCCGCCACCATAATTGCGATCGCCAAACCGCAGCAGACCAATTCCAATAACACTGCGCGATCGACCCCGATCGGGGCCAGGGTCACCATTCCCAAACCGCAGCCCAGGAACACTGACCAGTGGGCCAACGTTGCCAGCCAATCCGACTGATCCGGTTGGGGCGGATTGGTGCGCCAAGGCTCGAACTGCCATTGCCCAAGTTGCCATCCCATAAACACCTCCTGACCGGTCAATGCGGGCGACGATGTTCGGCGGCCGTCTCAACCGAGTTTCAACGTTTCAACCCAAGGTCAACCGACTTGTGTTAGCAACCACCACACCACAACAACACGATCGGGCAACCAAAACATCGATACCTTAGTTCTATCGACTTTTGGGGACAGCATCCTGAGGACTTGGCGGCTTGTAATGTTTATTTGCACTCATTTGTGCTGATCGCGCCGCTTTGCTTCCCCGCTGCTCCAGGGGGCGATCGCAGGGCGCAAGTCACCCAAACCTATTCCTGAACCAATAATCCTGCGTAGATCCTGCGTAAATCCTGAGCAAATCCCGAACCAATTCCAGGCGAATTCCGAGCAAATTCCGAGCAAATCAGTGAAGCCTGAGCACATTTTTCCTGATCAAACTTTACGTATCTTTACGCTCTTATCTCCGCTGGCCCCTCAGGCTTTACGCTAAAAACGCCGATCGGCCTCCCTGTTTTTGAGACTCAATCCTTTAACACCCTATGTTCCCCACCCATCGCCCTCGTCGTTTGCGGACTAGCGAAACCCTGCGCCGCATGGTTGCGGAAACCGTCGTCACCACCAACGATTTGATCTACCCGTTGTTTGCAGTGCCGGGTGAAGGGGTGGCGAACGAAGTGAAGTCGATGCCGGGTGTTTATCAACTCTCGATCGACAAAATCGTTGAAGAAGCCAAACAGGTTTATGACCTAGGAATTCCTGCCATCATTTTGTTTGGAATTCCCGCTGAAAAAGACACCGACGCAACCGGTGCTTGGCATGATTGCGGCATTGTCCAAAAGGCAACCGAAGCCGTGAAAAAAGCCGTGCCCGATTTGGTGGTGGCGGTGGATACTTGCCTGTGCGAATACACCAGCCACGGGCACTGTGGCTATTTGGAAACGGGCGATCTCAGCGGACGAGTTCTGAATGATCCCACCTTGGAATTGCTGAAAAAAACCGCCATTGCCCAAGCCAATGCCGGAGCCGACATCATTGCACCTTCGGGGATGATGGATGGGTTTGTGAAATCCATTCGGGAAGCCTTGGATGCGGCTAAATTCCAAGACATTCCAATCCTCTCCTACGCCGCCAAATATGCCTCGGCTTACTATGGGCCGTTCCGGGATGCGGCTGAATCAACCCCGCAATTTGGCGATCGACGCACCTATCAAATGGATCCGGCCAATGGACGGGAAGCCATCAAGGAAATTGTCCTGGACATTGCTGAAGGGGCAGATATGTTGATGGTGAAGCCGGCCCTGGCCTACATGGACATCATTTGGCGCGTGAAGGAAGCTAGCAATTTGCCTGTGGCGGCCTATAACGTTTCCGGTGAATATTCGATGGTGAAGGCGGCGGCCCTCAACGGTTGGATTGATGAGCAACGCGTGGTGATGGAAACCATGACTAGCTTTAAGCGATCGGGCGCAGATTTGATTCTGACTTACCACGCCAAGGATGTGGCTCGCTGGCTGAAGGGCTAAGCGGATTCCTGAGACGTATTTTCAGGCACTCACGAAGCATCGGCTGCTATGGGGCAAGGGGCTTAGGGCCTGTCGTCAAATCGCCTGAAACCTTGATTCCGCCGTTGGCAGATCGTGGGGGACAAGGGGCTTAAGCCCCTTGTCTTTGATAAAGCTTTTTGGATTTGGTTTTTTAGATCCAGGGTGCTCCTGAGGTAAGTGGCACAGGCGGCGGCACTCGAATTGAGGAAGCTGCGTCTGCTAAAACAGGCCTCAACAAGTCTCTCCTGGAAATCTATGACACTCGTTACCTCCCTGGCCGATAACGGCCCCGGTTCCCTGCGTGCGGCCTTGGCGGCGGCCCCCAATGGCGACACCATCACCTTTGCCCCCAACTTGGCCAACCAAACCATTCGCCTCACCAGTGGCCAACTGTTGGTCGATCGGGACATCATCATCGATGGAGCCAATGCGCCAGGGTTGGTAATTAGCGGCAACGAAAGCAGCCGGGTGTTTTATGTCAGCAAGCAGGGCGGTTCCGCCACGTTTCGCAACCTGACCGTGGCCGATGGGCGCACCCGAGGAGCCACCAACGTCAGCACTTCCGGCGCGGGGATTGGCACTGACATTCGCGTCAACCTGACGATCGATAACGTCACCTTCCGCAACAACGAGGCGGAAAACTTCTCCGGCGGTGCGGTGTCCCTGGAGTTTCAGGGGAAGGGCACGATCACCAACAGCCGCTTTGACAACAACCGAGCCAGCCAAAAAAATAGCGGCTCGATCGTGGAGTTTGGGGCCGGCGCGGTGCAAAGTTGGGCCGAAACGACGCTGGTGGTGCGCAACAGCGAATTCACCAACAACAAAGGAACCAACGGCGGGGCGATCGGCACGATCCAAACCGAGTTGCTAGTGGAAAACAGCCGTTTTGTGGGCAACGATTCCAGCAAAGGCGGCGCGGCCTTTTGGGGCCAAGGTGGGGCCATCTACGCTGACGCTGCCAGCAAATTTGGCGATGGGGTGGGTGGTCAAATGATCATTCGGAGCAGCTACTTTTCGGCCAACCGAGCCGCTGCTCAAGGGGGGGCGCTTTCGCTCTATCCCTACCGACCGGACAAGGCGTTGATTGAGAATTCAATCATTGTTGACAACACCGTGGTGGCCGATCCGGGCGGGAATGGCTTGGGGGGCGGTGTGCGCTTGGCCGTGGGTGATGCGATCATTCGCAACAGCACGATCGCCAATAACAATGCTGAAACTCAAGGCGGCGGGGTTTGGATTGCGGAAGATGCTTCAGTGCAAATCATCAACACCACGATCGGGAATAACAAAGCAGTGAATCCCGATCCGCTGCGGGGAATTGGCGGCGGCATTTTCTTTGCCAATAATCAGGCGAACAAGCTCATTAATGTCACCTTGGCTAACAACACCGCGAGTGGCTTTGGCGGCGGCATTTTCAAAAATGATGCGTCCTCGGTGGAAGTCACGAACAGTTTGTTCGTAAACAATCGGGCCGGCAACAGCTTTAGCGAATCGTTCCAAACCAACCGCACCCTGACCGATGGGGGTAATAACCTGCAATTTCCCGCCTCGTTGCCCGGGGGCAAAGATCCGCAAATTACCGGCAGCGCGATCGTAGCCGATCCAAAGCTGGGGCCCCTGCAAGACATTGGCGGCGGCCAATTGGGCTATTTGTTGCAAGCGGGCAGCCCGGCCATTAACGCCGGAAAAGCCGTGGCCGGTGTGACGACGGATCAGCGCAGTTTGCCGCGTGATGGGGCGATCGACATTGGCTCCACGGAATTTGGTGTGGGTGGCGGTGGTACAACTCCGCCCCCAGCGGGTCAGTTCACTTCCGGTAATGATGACCTGAACTTGACCGATAACGCTGATTCGGCCGATGCCCTGGCCGGGAACGATCGGGTGGTGGCCCTCAGCGGGAGTGACAATGTTTTTGGGAATGCGGGCGATGACAGCCTCTTTGGGAATGCGGGTGATGACACGCTGTTGGGTGGCGATGGTGCGGATTTCCTGTTTGGCGGGCGCGATCGCGATCGACTCTTCGGCAACCTAGGCAATGACCAGATCTTCGGCAACATCGGTGACGATGAGCTTTATGGCGGTCGTGATGCGGATAGCCTGTTTGGCGGCCAAAACAACGACAGCCTGTTTGGCAACATCGGTGCAGACTTGCTCTCGGGCGATTTGGGTGATGATTCCCTCTTTGGGGGGCAAGACAATGACACCCTGTTGGGCGGTGACGGAGCCGATTTGCTCTCGGGCGATTTGGGCAACGATCTCCTCACGGGGGGCGCGGGGGCCGATCGGTTCATCATCGGTTCCGGCAAGGGCACGGAAACGATTACTGATTACCAAGACGGCACGGACAGGATTTTGCTGGCGGCTCCGTTGGCCTTTGGTGGTCTCAGTTTTGCCACGGTCAGCGGTGGGGCGGAAATTCGCTTTGGCAGTGAGGTGTTGGCCTTTGTGCAGGGGGTGAGTCCGGCGGTGTTTGACCCGGCAGACTTCGGAACCATCTAGCACTATTTAAGGGGCGATCGCCCAATCCAACCTGGCCGATCGCCCCTTGTCATAATGAGACCAATTGCGATCGTGAGGATCCGCCAATGATTGCCCAAACCCCCAGCGCACCGGGAATAATCCAACCGAAACCGATCGAGTATCCCGACAGCGACGGCCAGCCGATGGCAGACAACACCAAACAATTCCAATGGATTCAAACCATCCATAGCAACCTCGCTGCCCTTTTCGCCGATGATCCCCAAGTCTTCGTAGCGGGCGACTTGCTTTGGTATCCCGTTGAAGGCGACAACAAAACCCGCCAAGCGCCCGATGTGATGGTGGTGTTTGGCGCACCCAAGGGCGATCGGGGTTCCTATATGCAATGGCGCGAAAACAACATCGCCCCGCAGGTGGTGTTTGAAATTTTGTCGCCGGGGAATCGCCTAACCGAAATGATGAAAAAGCAGATGTTCTATCACCGCCATGGCGTGGAGGAATATTACATCTATGACCCCGATCGCAACGACTTGAGCATCTTGATTCGGGGGGCAGGCGAGGCGCTGGAACCGGTGGATGAACCGGATAGTTGGGTCAGTCCTCGGTTGGGCATTCGGTTCCAACTGGGCGAAGAAACCCTCACGCTCCTGCGGCCAGACGGCCAGCCTTTTTCCACCCTGATTGAGGAGCGCCAACGGGCTGAACAAGCGGAGCAGCAAGCCGCACAAGCACGGGAGCAAGCTGAGCAGGCCCAACAACAGGCGGCAGAAGAGCGCCAACGGGCTGAACAGGCCCAGCAGCGTGCCGATCGCCTCGCGGCTCGACTACGAGAATTGGGGCTGGATCCCGAAACGATCGACCCCTAAAGCACAGGAAAGGGAGTAAGCATCAATGTTGCGATCGATCAAAATTGGCCGGGTCAAAATCGGCTTGGTGGGATGGGGACTTTGGCTAGGGACGATCGCTCCTGGCCAGTCGATCGCCCGGGCCATGCCTTCACCAACGTCCGAACCACCGGTTTTGCCGGTTTTGATTGATTGCCAAAACTTGCAACCGGCTCCCGATCGCAGCAAAACCCTTCCCCCGGACGCAGCGGAAAACCTGGGTGATTGGCAGCTTTGCACCCAGCATCCTGAAACCGCGATCGAGTGGTATCAAACAGCCCTGGCCGGTTACCGTGCCTTGGGAGAAAGTGCCGAGGCATCCGTAACGATCGCCCTGTTCAAGCTGGCTCGGGCCCACCTGATGGCTGAACAGCCCACCGCTGCTCTGGATTACTACCACCAAGCGATCGAGCGAGATCCGATCTATGGCTTCTTGGATTTATTCCTGGAACGGCAGGTTTCGCCCCTAGGAGAACCGGTCACGGACTCTGGATTGCGGGGCAATGGCTACAGTGGCCCCACCCGAGCGGAACCCTCGATCGCCGCCAGCGCCCAGTTTGAGCTGGCCTACGACTCCTATCGCCTTGGGCAAATCACCGCCGCCCTTCAGGCCTATCGCACCGCCTTGCAACTGCGGCCCAACTTTGCCCAGGCCCACTTAGGGCTAGGCATGGTTCTGGAGCGGCAAATGGACTACGAAGGCGCAATCCGAGCCTATCAAACTGCCCTCAAACTGGAGCCAGACTTGGTTTGGGGGCATTACCGCCTAGGCGCGTTGCTCACCATTCGCTATCAACCAACGGCGGCCCGGGCCGCCCTGCGGCGGGTGGTGGATGCCCACACGGGTCTCGATTCCTTGGGAGAAGCGGTTAAAGCGGCAATCATCGAAGACCTAATGGGGGATTTCTACCAATCCCGAGGAGACTCGGCCGAGGCCGATCGCGCCTATCAACGGGCCCTGGCCCTCGCTCCCCAGGGGCCGGGTTTTTACCTAAAGCTGGGGAAAAACTGCCTGATTTGGGGCCAACATCAACGGGCGATCGACTCCTTTCGCGCTGCCCTGGCCCAACTGCCGCCCGACCATCCCGATCGGGAACTGGCTGAAGTGGGCATTGCCGAAGCCCTGGTTTGGTCGGATCGTTGGGCCGAGGCCAGGGCCCAGCTAGACAGCGTTCTTCAGCGTTGGCCCAACTCTGCTGATGCCCAGAAATTAAGGGATCATGTCAACAGTCGGCCCCGCTAGCGTCGGTTATCCTATCCCATGGTTCAAAAATCATTTCCTAGGGATGTTTCCAGATGGCTCGACAACTGATTAGCTCCGGCTCGCCGTTTGAAGCAGAAATCGGCTACAGCCGCGCCGTGCGCCAGGATCCCTGGGTCTTTGTGTCAGGCACGACGGGCTTCAACTACGACACCATGACGATTTCCGACAGTGTGGCCGAGCAAACCGAGCAGTGCCTCAAAAACATCGAAGCGGCGCTCCAGCAAGCGGAATCCTCGTTGAAAGATGTGGTGCGCGTCACCTATATCCTGCCGGATGCGGCGGATTTTCCCCAATGTTGGCCGGTGTTGCAGCAATATTTCGGCGAAGTGCGCCCCGCTTGCACGATGATCACCGCTGGGTTGGCTGACCCGGCCATGAAGATTGAAATTCAAGTGACCGCCCTCAAGCAGTCCTAGGCGATCGATCTCGGTGGCTGGCTGGGGCTGGAGTTGACCAGGGCCGATCGCAGGCCATTGACGTGATCGCCCCATCCCCAAAATTCCCGTGGCATCATGCCCATAGGCCCGATTCAAGGGTTCTGGGACGTTTAGAGTTTGGGGTTGATCAACAGTAATTAATTTACTAACATTCGCTAATATATGCCAATATTTAGATATGGCATACATCCCTCTCAGAAAAGCGGTCGAATTTCTGGGATTGCATCCAAATACGCTAAGGAAGTACGCAGATGAAGGGAAAATCGAGACCATCCGAAACGAGGCGGGACAACGGCTTTATAACGTCGAGTCATATGGACGCAACGCAACTCGATCTATCGTTGTTTGCTACTGCCGCGTCAGTTCAGCCAAGCAACGAGATGATCTCGCAAGACAAGTCCAGTTCATGCGAGATCGCTACCCCGAAGCCGAAATCATCCAAGACATCGGGTCGGGACTCAATTTCAAGCGGAAAGGATTGCAATCCCTACTGGTCAGACTCATGCGTGGCGATCAGCTCCAAATTGTGGTTGCCTGCCGCGATCGACTCTGCCGATTCGGATTCGAGCTGTTCGAGTTTATGGTTCAACAAAACGGTGGCGAACTCATGGTTCTCGACCAATCTGTTCACTGCCCAGAATCCGAACTCACAGCGGATCTGCTCGACATCCTTCACCTCTTCTCTCGTCGAATGCCCGGACTCAGAAGCTACCGGAAGGCGATCCAGGAAGATCCGAATCTTCCTAAACCCTGATCAAAAAGCGCTCCTGAAGCAATGGTTTGGTGTTTCTAGGTACGTCTACAACACCACGATCAAACATCTTCAGGAGCCGGGAACCAAAGCCAATTGGATGGCAGTTGCGCCCATCATCCTGGGTGCGCTTCCTGAATGGGCCAAGCCAGTCCCCTATCA